>NZ_JAAVCB010000117.1:0-44938 GCF_014802555.1 Clavibacter sp.
ACCGGGCCGACGCGCTTGACCCCTTCATCGAGCACTACAACACTGAACGAATCCACTCAAGCCACGGGCTCACGCCCGCGGCCCGAGTGTCACCAACGTCATGACCCAGTACAGCTAGAGCGCGCGGTCTAGGTGAGCGACCAGCCGTGCAGGATGAGCACGGGCGCGGTTCTCGGCCCGGTCGTACTCGACGACCTGCCTGAGGATCCCTAGGCGGTCGGGATCCGCGTGGCGTGCCGTCGATGGGGACAGCCTCGGCAGGGACGCGCGGATACGAGCAGGAGAGGACCAGTGGCGGAGGTCGGCGCGGGTTTCGCGGCTGGTGTGGCGGTTCGACGCCACGCGGAGGAGGACGGGTGTGGCGGGGTGCTTGGCGAGCTCCGCGAGCTCGGCGGGCGACTGAGAGAACCGGGCCATCGCGGCGAGAATCGCGATCCGCACGCTGCGCGTCTCGCTGTCCTCGCTGCGGAGCAGCGAGGCACGCTCGGCGTCGGTCAGCACCGGGTGCAGGACGAGTGCCGCTCGCACCGCCCGGCCAGGCTTGCGCGACAGCAGCGCGCGCACAGCGTCGTGCGGCGTCCGGGGGTTGAGGATGGCGGCGGCGCGCACGTTCTCGTGCGGGTCGCGGAGGTACTGGCGGAGCTTCTGCGGGTCCCTCTCACTGGCGACGTTCATCACGAGGCAGTTCCTTCCATCGGGTCACGGGCAGGTGTCGAGGGTGTGGTCGATAGCGGCGCGGTCGGCGTCGTCGATCGTGAGCTCGTACGTGCTCAGAACGTACGCGAATCGGGTGACATAGAGGCAGTCATAGCCGGCGGCCGGCGGGAGCCACGTCGCCGGCCCCTGGTCCGACTTCGCCTCGTTCGTCGGACCATCGACGGCCTGCAGGTTGTTGACGTCCGTCGCAAGCTGCTCGCAGCGCTCCCCGCTCCAGGCGGCGGCGCCGTGCTGCCACGCCCACCTGGGGGGAACGAGGTGGTCGATCTGCACCGCCGCGCTCGTCGCCTTCCCCCGGGTGAAGTCGATGCCCTTCCCCGTGTAGACGTCGGCCAGGTGCCCCATGGCCACGGTGCAGCCGGGATCCGCCTTCGTGAACGTGACCGCCGTGAGATCACGCGCCAGGACGTCGTTCCGCTGGTCGCACCCGTTGTGATCGGTGTCCGCCCAGGACGGCCCGTAGGCCGCCCGGTCGTAGGCCGGCGTCCTCACGTGCGTGTCCGCCGGCAGCTTGTCGACGAGCGACCGCACCGCGGCCGCGTCGACCACTCCCCCGCGCACGAGGCCCGCGGCCGTCAAGGCGTCGACCACGGGACCGCTCGCGGCCGGCACCTGCGCCGCGTCGACGGCCGACGCCTGGGCGTCATCTTGCGCCTGCGGGTGCACGAGGTCGACGGCGTAGTAGCCGCCGGCGAGGCTGCCGAGGCCGAGGAGCGCGGCGGCGGCGAAGTAGACGCGTCGTGTGCGGGGCGTCATCGAGCCCTGCTCCCGATCGCGAGGACGACGATGACGCCGCCGACGACGACCGACACGGCGAGGAAGGTCCCCTCGGACATGTGGGCTTCGGCCGAGAGGCGGCGGATCATCTCGCTCACGCCGTTCACCACCAGGAGCACAGCCGCGCCGCCCGCGCCCCACTTCCCGCCGACCTCGCTGAGCAGGAACGTGACCCCGAGGATGACGATGCCGCCGAGGTAGATCCCGAGGACGGCCGGCTCGGAGGGGATGTACGCCGCGATCGTGCTGAGCGTCACTGTCCAGATGAGGGCGGGCACGAGGGACGCGATCCCCATGATCGCCCCGTCCCCGCTCATACGGATGGCGAAGCGGAGCACGCCGACGTAGACGACCGCCCAGGCAACGCACCACACCAGGGCGATCGTCCACGGGTACCACGTGGTCCAGTCGGAGTAGTACCGCGCCGGGACGTCGCTGGCGGCGGCCGCGTGCGGTAGAGCTCCGAGGATCGCGAGGGGGTGCAGGTTGGAGGTCAGCATGGGGCTCCCTTCGGTGTGATGTAGGCGCTCACGTGGCGGGCCGTGCGGAGAGCATCACGGATCCGAGTGCACGCCGGCACGACTTGCTCGAGCTCTTCGGCCGCGGCGGTGAAGGCCTCGTAGCGACACCCGTCCTCGTCGTTGACGAGGACATGGCGCGGGTGCAGGTTCATGCCCTTCTGCACCTCTGCTTCGAACTCGGGGGAGCTGGTGGCCGCGTCGAGGTCGCCCCGCGCTTCGAGGACGATCCGTGCGCCGAACGGCTCGGGCCACCACGGATCGACGGTCGAGCCGGCGGTCTCGCGGTACGCCCGGTCTACGGCCGCCGAGTGCTCGGCCAGGACTTCGGCGGCCCGCGCCGCCCGCGCCTCGTTCGCGGCTGCATCGCAGCCGGAGACGCCGAACGTCAGGGCCGCGGCGAGGTCTTCGGTGGAGCGCCATTCGCTCATGGGTTCTCCTTGCTGGTGAGCTTCATCGGTTCGTCGCCCCACGGGTCGACCTGGACGTGCTGGTGGTTGCAGGTGTCGGGGAACTGCTTCATCGGCAGGTCGAGACTCGTGCCGGCGTTCGCGCGGCAATCGGACTGGCCGACGCCGGATCCGTCGGGCATGACGGGCGCGAGGGCGCGGAGGAGCTTGATCGCGTTCGGGTCGGCGCCGGTGGTGGGGGTGCCGTCGAAGGCGTAGAAGTCGACGGCGTGGCCGCCGCCGTTGACCACGTGCGCGGACGCATCGCCGGCCCCCGGCCGCTGCCCGCTGCACAGGCGGTTGACGTCGGAGATCCCGATAGACCGGAACGTCTGCGTGGCGACGGTGATGACCTGGAGGACCCGGACGTCGATGCCGCAGTTCGGCTTCGGCTGCCCGGCGGCGATGGCCTGCACCTCGGGGAAGTGCGAGGGCGACAGCCACGTGATCGTGCCCTGGTTCGTGAGGTCGACGAGGTGCTGCGCGAGCTGCTGCGCGTTGCCCGAGACGGTGGCGGCCGCGGCCTCCGTGCACGCCGTGTCCGAGCCCGTGAGGGCGCTCACGACGGCCTGTGCCGGCTCGAACCAGCGCGTGTAGTGGTCCGGGTCCTGGTTCCGCTGCACGGCGTGCGCGGCGGCCGTGGGCGTCATCGACGGCCAGTTGGGGACCTTCACCAGGCGCTCGAAGAAGAACGTGGCGGCCTGCGCGGGGTTCATGCGCTGCTCCAGCGTGCCCCACGTGTCGCGCTGCTGGAACAGACCGCGGGAGTCCGGGCCGGCCGCGTCCCCGTACTCGATGTTTCGGAGCCCGGACTCGCCCATCGCGGTCATCACCCCGACGATCTGCCCCTGTGAGCTCACGCCGAGCGCGGCGCCCGCGTTGATGATGCTGGCGGCGTTGACGAGCTGGTCGCCGGAGTAACCGGCGACGGGATCGTGCGCCTTCGCCGCGTCGATGCTGGCCGACCCGACCGTGCAGCCGGATCCGCCTCCTGGCGCGGCGAACACGACAGAGACCATGGCGACGATCGCGGCGAACACGACACAGACCCCCGTGGCAGTCACGGCCAGGAACTTCTTCATCGCATGTCCGCCGGTCAGCGCCCGAGGGCGTCCGCGGAGTCGCCCATCATCGCCTGGTCGCTGTCGGTCAGCACCTTCTCCCACTCGGAGCGGAGGTGCTCGACCTCGGTCTCGGGCATGTCCGCGATCTTCGCGATGCAGTGCCCCGTCCGAAGCCCCATCAGGAGCTTGGTGGTGTCCTGGTCGAGGTTGAACGTCCGCTGCGCCCACGAGGCATCCTGCTCGTGCTCCTGGCGGAAGATGTAGGCCGTCTGCGCCTCCTGGATCACGGTCACCCCGGCGGAGTCCGGCGGGATGTCCGAGCCCTTGTGCATGATGAAGATGTTCGACATGCCGAGCGATCGGGACAGCTTCTCGTTCGACTGGATGAGGCCCACGGACGGGCCGCCGATCATGTGCCAGCCCTCCTCGTAGATCACGTTCGTCGCCCAGCCGGCCTCGTCCTTGATCCGGCCCAGCATCCACATGTTCGCCGCGGCCATGACGATCGGGATGACGGCGCCGTCCGCGGGGAGCTGGGAGATGTCGAACGTCGTGAGCTTGTGCGTGAGGTCGACCTGCGAGCTCGTCTCGCCGTCGAAGACACCGCCGTACGTCTCGAGAAGGTCGTTCAGCACGTGGCTGATCGAGAGGCCGGCCTGGTGCAGCCGCTCGCGCGACCGCAGGGAGTAGTCCCCGCGGTGAGGGTCGACGGCGCCGAGCCGGGCCGAGAGGTCAGCGAGGGTCGGTACCCGTGTGTCCTCGTGGTCAGCGAGCAGCGAGCGGAGCGCGAGTCGGAGCGCCTGGTCCTCCCAGCCGGCCTCCTCCACCGAGGCGACCGTCCCGCTGCTGCGGTGCCGGTGGAGCTGGATCACCGTGTCCAGCATGAGCTTCTGCCCCTGCATCCCATCGACGCGCGTGATCGCCGGGTCCAGCACGTTGATGACCCGGCCCTCGCCCGTCGCGCCGTTGGCGAGGAACCGGAACGGCTCGTTCCCCAGCTCTCGCGTGAGCTCGGCATGCTCGCACTCGCCGCCCCTGTCCTTCTTGGAGAACACGACCGCGCGCCGCTTGCGAAGCATCAACGGCTTCGTGATGAGGTTGCACGTCACCCACGAGGACTTCCCCGCTCCCGTCTGCCCGAGGACGACGACGTTCGGTGACGTGAGACCGCGCGGAGTGCGGCGGTAGGCCGTGATCGGGTCGTGGGCGAAGGCGGTGCGCGTCAGCGTGTCGCGGCCGTTCACGATGCCATCGAACCCGGTCGGTGCGCCGAAGTGCGCGGTGGCCACGATCTCCGCCTGCCGAGTCGTGGACGCTGCCCCCTGGTGCGCGGGTGCGTACCAGCCCCGCCGAGCTCGGGATGCGGACTGCCACCCATCCGGTCGGAGCTGGCTCCCGGGCACCTCCCACGGCGCGAGCTCGCCGGCCGCGGCCGCATGCGCGGACACCTCCTCAACGTCGCTCACGAACACCTCCGGCGGCAGGAACCGATTCACGACCGGAACGCGGGTGAGCCGCGACGCGCGGCGCTGCAGCGCGATCACCTCGTGCTCCGTGTCGCCGATCGTCGCCGCCCGCTGCGCCTTGGCCTGTCGTCCGCTCATGTCAGTGCTTCCTTCTGCCGGCGGCCGGAGATACCGGCCTCGATACGAGACCCGATCGGCACCTGCGGGGGCTTCTGCCCGCGGGCAATCGGGTAAGTGCAGCCGGACGCGGCCGCCGCGAACGAGTCCTGCCAGTCCAGCCGTGCGATCCCGACATCGGTCGCGCACACGTCCTCCAGTCGGCTCGACGCCCGCTTGAGCTCAGCGAGCGACCGGGCCGAGATGGTCACGAACCCGACCCACTCGACCCCGTGGTGACCGGTGCCCGGCGCGACGTCGGCCGCGCGGTGCTCCGCGCCCGTCATCTCCAACCTCAGCGTCCCGTCCTCCAGGCCGGTCTTGTTCTCGCGCGCGATCCGCTCCGCCGCCGCGAGCACCCGGGTCTGCTGCGCGTCGGCACGCGCCTGGACCGCCGGCACGAACCGCAGGTGAAACGCCACGGACCGGACCATCTGGAGGTCAGCGCTATGCAGGACTTTGAGCATCCAGAACGGATCGCGCGCCTGGTCCTGCATGTTCTCGGCGAGGATCGCCGCCGTGCGGTGGAACCATTGCGTCCGCCGGCCGGTGTCTGGCTCGACGTCCTCGACGATGTGCGCGGAGAACTCGTCGTGCGACGGCAGGCCGGGCGAGGCGAGCGGGTCGATACGCTTCGCGGCCTCGATCCCCAAGCTCGGGTTCTGCTGGTGCCGCATGAGCGCCACCACCTCACGAGCCTCGAGGACTCGCACCTTCCCGAGGCGCGCGTCGGACAGCCCTGCGGCGGCTCGCGGGATCTCCTCGTCCATGAGCCTGCGCCACCCGTCGCGGCCCTCGCCGTACGCGGCTGCCCGCTCGCGGAACGCGCCCGACACCGGCCACTTGCAGATGATGAAGTGGCGCTGCGTCATCGCGTCCTCGGTGCACAGGAGCAGCACTTCCTCGTAGGACGCCTTCATCCGCTCGAACGCCTCCACGAACTTCGACGTCCAGGTCCCATCGTTCTGATCGAGCTCCAACTGCGCCCACCGCGACTGTCGCGCCGCCGCGGGCGGCAGCACCCGCGTGAGCGTCTGCACGCCCCGCAACAGCGAGCCCTCCGACGCCCGATTCGCCTGGAATCGACCCCACGCCTCCGCGGCGTCATTCGCCCGCGCCGTGGACTCGATACCGCGCATCTGCCCTGTCACGCTGAACACGACGGACAGGTACTCCTCCTCGCCGCGCGGAGAGTGCCACGCAACGGCCGGCGCTCCTCGCGCAGACACGAGCCACCCCATCCCGTCGGCGCCGTCCGGCGCCCACCGCATGCGGCGGAGCGCCCGACGGGCCGCCTGCTGCTCCTTCTTCTCGCCGGACCGCACCGCGGCGGTCAGCTGGTCCCACGTCGCGATGTCGTAGGGCACGAACGCATCCGTCCCCGTCGCCCGCCGAGCGCGCATCCGCGCCGAGCGGCGGCGCCGATCCAACAGCGAGCCGTGCTGACCACCGATCGTCACCAGAAGGGCCGTCATCGCGGCGAGGACCCCGCCGATGATGACCCAGATGCTGTGCGTCACCGCGACCGCGACCGCCGTCCCCAGACCGATGAGGATCAGCAGCGCCAGGCGCGTCTTCGAGACCGTGCCCGTCAGCCGCCCACGGCGGCGCGTGTTCTCACCCCCGATGTGCCGGGTCAGTAGCTCGTCGGTCGTCATCACCGCTCCTCGTCGTGGTCGTCGATGTGCTTGCTCACGTGATCGGCGGCCGTGGTGGCCGTGCGCTTCGCGGCGTCCTGGACGCTCTTGGCCGCCTTCGCACCCGCGACGACGGCGCACGCCGCGCCACCGGTTCCAGCCGTCGCCACAGCGGCGGCGCCCTTCTTCGCGGCCGACATCGCGGCCGCCTTCTTCGCCGCGTCACCCGCCTGCGAGGCCTTCGCGGCCGGGGAGGCTGCGTGCACGCCCTTCTTGGGCGCTCCCGCGGCCGGTGATCCTGCGCTCTGCGCCGGCGAGGCCGTGTTCCCGGGGCCTGAGGCGGGGTCGCGCTGCCGCTCCTGCATGCGTCGGCGCACGTCGTCCATGGTCCGGTTGTTGCCCGGTGCCGGCGTACGCTCGCTCGACGCCGGCAGGCCGCCCTGCGGCAGGATCGGCGCGAACTTGTAGAGCATGAACGGGACGAACGCGACCATCAGCGTTGCGAGCGTGGCCGCCGCGAGATTCACCGTGGCTTGGATCGCCTCGACGCCGAACCAATTCGAGCTGATCGTGGACACCACGAACATGGAAACGAGCATGAACAGGAATATCAGCAACGGGTGGCCGATGAGCGTAGCGAACCACACGCCGACAATCTTCAACGCGAACGTGCGCCGGTTCTTGTCAATGAGCCACATGAGCCCAAGCGGTAGCAGTGCGCCCATGAAATACAGCATGAGATATTGAATGATCTGCATTATCAGCACCATGAACAGGCTCAGCACCTGCGCCAGCATGAGGCACAGCGCCACGACGACATTCCCGGCAATTGACGACGGAACGGCGGAGGTCGTAACCCCCTTAATTACCTCGGCCATCGTCTGCCCGGCGAGCTTCGCCGTGCCCCACTCGATGATGCTGCTCTCAAGTGCAGCGGTGATCTGGACGAGTAGGACACCGATCGACGGCCCAAAGGCCGCCCCACCGAGAAATATAAGGAAGTTCTTTCCTACCGCGTCAAACATATCACTCACACCCTGCCGGCCGACGGTAGTCCGATATATTTGAACCATGAGCAGGATCATCGCGAATGTAATTGAGATCGCGAACGACGCCTTATAGACACTGGTGAACCAGTCGGCGTTCAGGTCCGGCAGGGTCGTCTTGGCCGCAGCGGAGAGCACCGTGTCAGCCAGGCTCGATGCCGAGTCCTGGGCCTTCTGGTAGAGGTACCCCAGCGGATCCGAGCCCACGGAGATCACGGTGTGCGCGGTGTCAGCGGCGCCCTTCGCCGCGCCAGCGACGCCCTTAATGATCGCTGCGTCACCGTTTATGGTGTCCTTGACCGCATCGCCAATAGCCTGACCTGCACACCCAAGAGGTCCCGCGTCGCATTCGCTTGCCATCAGCACCCTCCCGTATAACGGATTCCACCCTGCGCGAGCAGGTTCTGGTCGAGCAATTTGCCACTCAAAACATGCCAGGCACCATTTGACCACTTCATAACGAGTGCAATTCCTGCGACCTTGGAGGGACTGAGGGCGCCATCGACGACATACCCAGCAGCGAGATTTACCGTCACTTGATCCGCCGACGAGTCCGCACCCACGGCCCACAATCCGTTCGTCGTAGAAATATGAAACGGGGTCCCTGCTGAGACGACGCCGTGGCTCGGGTCGTTTCCTGCGGCAGCGTACTCAGAGGCGATATCTTTCCACGCAGGCGAGGCGTCGGCGGATATCACGTTAGCGGAGATGGCATTGATATCGTCAACTTCGGGATCGGGGTATTGCCACAGCCAGCGGTGAAATGCCGCCGCAACTTCGACGGCCCCGTAGGTCGTGTGCGGAGCCTCCTTCTGAGCGGTGAGGACCATTGCGGCATTTCGGTCTAGACCGCCGAGGCAGCCCGTGGGGGCCACTCCGGGGTCGTCGTCACCGGCACCGGACGCGGGCGCGCTCGCCTCGGGTGCAGGCGTGACGGCCGACGTGGAGGCCGGGGCCGGCACGTTGCTCGGCTTGACCTGGCTGTAGAGCACCATCCCGCCGATGACGAGCACCGCCGTGCCTCCGATGACCCACGGCCAGCGCGAGAGCCCGGTCGTTTCGCTACGCATGCGCATGACGGGTCCTAGAGGCTCACGAAGAAGAGGACGGCGCCGACGATCACGCCCAGCGCCGCGAGCACGCCGAACGCTGAGCCGGAGACGATCGTCCCGCTCTTGGCGTCCTGGTACTTCTGCGGGTTGCCGCTCGCTCCGCCGCTCATGGCCATGCGACCGAGACCGAGCATCGACGCGAGGACAGAGGCGATGAGCATGAGGCCCCAGATGCCGGCGAGGATCTTCTGCCAGAGCTGGTTAAACTTGGTTCCGAAGATGGAGAAGTCCGGGACGATGTTGTCGAGCGGGTTCGGGATCCCGCCCTCGGCGAGGACGGTGATGTGGCCCATCGGGTTGGGCATGGTGCCGGCGGCGACGGCGGTGAAGTGGTCGGCGATGAGGTGCAGCGTGGACATGGGTTCTCCCCTGGTCGTGACGGTCTGTGTAGTGGGACGCGCGCCGGTCAGGCGCGGCGGGTGACGACGCTGTTCAGCGTCTCGATGACCGCGGCGGCCGCGAAGGTGAAGGCGTCGCGGGTGGCCGGCTGGAGTCGGCTCAGCGTGAGCTCCCCCCGGTCGGCGATGTGCTGGTCGTAGGGGATCGTGAATAGGCGGCGCACGCCGGCCTGCGCGAGCGATGCGTCGACCCGCTCGACGATCTCCGGGTGCTCGGTGCGTCCATCTGTGAGCCGAACGGCGATCGCACTGGCCGCGAGCTCGCGGGCGTGCGAATCGCCCTCGCGCAGGCCCTCGACGAGCCGTAGAGCGTGCTCGGCGCTGTCGGCAGCGCCCATGACCGGGATCACCAGGACGTCGGCGGCCTCGACGGCTGCCAGGAACGCGGCGGAAGTCGCGTCGTTGCCGGTGTCCAACACGCGGATCTTGTAGAACTCCCCCGTCTTGGCGATGACGGCGCGCACGTCGTCTCGAGTGAGGGTCGCCCGGCGGCCCGTCGATCCGATCACGGACGCGAACGAGGTCTGCGGCTTCGTGTACCCATCGAGGGCACCGGCGCTGGTGATGGTGTCCACCTTCTGCACGAGCTCACCGATGCCGAGCGCTGGGTCGCCCTCGGCGCGGTAGGCGAGCATGCCGGGAGCGTCGGCGAGCTCGGGGATCACGACGAACCCGCCGCGGACGGCCGCGAGCGTGCCTCCGAGCAGCAGAGAGACGGTGGTCTTCCCCATGCCACCGCCGGGGTTCGCGACCAGCACCGACACGGGCCGCGTCCAGGTGGACTGACGGATCAAGGTCTCTGCGGCGAATCGGTTGCGGTCCAGCGCGAGGGCTTCCCGCTCTGCCTCGTTCGGGCCGATCGGCAGTCCGAGCTTCGCGAGCACCCCGCGGACGCCGGTCGAAGCGCGGGCAGCCGGCGCGGCGACAGCGACGCCCTCGCCACGGAGGGCGCTTCGCGCGACGGCGACCCCCTGCGGCTCCACGACCGGCCCCGACCGGGGAGGGATGGTCGGGGCCGGCGTGGACGGCTCCGAGAGCTGCACGAGCGGGGATGGGCCCGCTTCCTGCGCAGCGGAGCCCGCCACCTCAGCCGGCGCAGTGTGCTGCTCCGCGGGCTGAGGGGATGACGACGCCTCGGCGGACCGCCGACGCAGAGCCGGCACCCCCTCCGATGGCGCCAAGTCCTCGTCGATGAACTCGTTCACCTGATCTGCGGTCCCGAAGACCTTCGGCGTCCCGCTTCCGAATCCGGACATGTTGCACCCTCCCCTTGATCGTGCTGCACATTTAGACGCCCCCCATGCGAGCGCCACGGGATCAGGTGTACAGCACTCCACCGACATAGGCAATTGTGCGGCGCAACGGCATATTTACCCATGCGGGGAATGCTATGAGGCATGCGAGGCGGCTGAACGGACCGCTTGCGTAGATTGCCGTAAGCGATCACGGCGGTAGCGTGATCCAGAACACGGAACAATCCGTGGCATGCCGGAGGATCTGATGCGCCAGAGGGACGCCCCCGACAACGTGAGCGGGATGCAGGTCGTTCTCCAGGCGCAATCGCGCGTGCTCGTGCTGCGGCACCTGCTCCGAGGGCCGGCGACGTTCGACGAGCTACTGAGGGAGCTCGACATGTCCGTGGCGGGGTGCCGGCAGGCGATCTACGTCCTCACCGAGGCCGGCTACGTCACCGACGACGCCGATCCCTCCTACCGCCGCAAGCCCTCGGAGACGAAGTACTGGGCTCTGCGCGAGCGGGTAGCCGGCGACGCCCTCGACTTCGTGAAGTACCTGCTGAGCTGATCGCGACCGTTACAGGCCGTACCGCTGGCGGGCCTGCCCGACGACGCGCTCGCACGCCGCGATCCACTCGCTCGGGAGCGAGTGCCGAGCGGCACCCCACTGGGTCTCCTGCTCAGGTCGCCAGGAGGACCACCACTCCCCCACCGGCACGGCCGGCGCTGTGGCCGTCGTCGTGAACTCCACGCACACCGGATCCGGCTCGTCGTCGGCGATGAACTCGGCCGTGGAGGGCCATGCCGTCGCCGGCCAGCGGCCCGCGCTGTGCTCCTGGAGCTGCACTTCCAGCCCGATCCATGCGTCCGCTGCCGCTGCGGGGGGCTGCTCGCCCTCGTCGGCCTCCTCGTCGACGTCGACGGCCGGCACGTAGGCGTCGGGGCGGCTGGTGAGCACTTCGGGCGGGATCGCGCGGAAGGGCGTGTGGAGGCCGCCCTGGATGAGGTAGAACGCTCCATCCCAGGCCTCGCGGACGTCCTGCGGGGCAATCGCGTAGGTGTCCTGGGCGCGGCCGGTGTTGAGCTCGGCGCCCTCGGTCGCGTCCCCGGACGCCTCCATGCGCTTGACGGTACCGGCGAGCGACACGGCCGCCTCGGGCGACTTGGAACGGCCGATGACGACCGCGATCCCCGAGCTGCTGAGTCGATCGCGGAACGTGAGATCACCCGAGATACCGGGGAGGGACTGGGCGGCGAGGACCAGGCCCACACCCTGCGAGCGTCCCGTCTCAGCCAGCGACGCGGCGAGGTCTCCCGGGTCGGTGGTGGTCGAGACGAGCTGTGCGAACTCGTCGACCACGCACAGCATGCGTCGCGGCTCGGTGAGCGCACCGAGCCACTGCCGGAGGTCCGCGAGCATCACGTCGCCGAGGATCCGCTCGGCCGCGAGTGCCGGCCGGATCGGCACGAGGCGAACGTCGGCGCCGAGGTCGTCGAACGTCCACCCGTCCTCGCCCAGGAAGGGGGCGAGGTTGCGCATCCGACCGCGGATCTTCGCCCCCGCACGCATGGCCTTCGTGGTCCCGCTCTTGTCGACCGGGGCGCTGAAGTCGTTGAGCGACTGCGAGCTCAGCCACCGAGGGAGCTCGATCAGGCGCGTCTCGAGATCCTGCATGGACCGAAGCGGGGCCTTGACCTGGAGGAGGTCGAGCAGATCGCGAGCCTCGTCGCTGTAGAACTGCCCCTCCCCCGCGCTCTCCCCCACGACGCGCATGATCTTCTCGGTGATCTGCGCCGCGGATCCCGTGAACAGGTTCCAGCGACCGCCGATCTGCACGGTGCGCCCCATCTTGCGGAGCATGCCCGCCAACCGCTCGGCGTCGGCGGCGATGCCCTTCCCGTCGATCAACACCACCGGCGCCTTCATCATCACGGCGCACAGCACCCACACCCACAACAGCACGGTCTTCCCCGCGCCGGCCTCGCCGAGCAGCAGCACGCGCCACGCGCTCGAGTCCTCGGGCCACTTCACGAAGCGGCCACCCTTGGCCGTCCAGTCCCGCACCAACGACTTGTCGGCAAGCCGCTCGCGCCAGGTCCGCACCGTCGGGCGCTGGATGAGCCCGAAGACCCACTCCCCGTGCCGCGCGTACGGCGCCCGGCCGGGGCGCGAGCTCGCGATGCGCTGCGACACCGGCAGCCCGAGCACCCACCGGGCGACACGTCCGATCTGCTTCGTGCCGACGATCTTGCCGTTCCGCGGATTCATCTGGAGCCGCAACTGCCCGGCGGCCGACCAGTCGGCCGCGCGCTTGCGGGCCTTCTCGACGTCCTCCTGCATCTTCACGTCCGGCAGGCGGCGCTCCAGCGTGCGGAGCGCGACTCGTCGGCGCCGAGCGGCGAACACGAGCGGGCCCAGACCCACCCCGGCGAGGAGCCCGAGGCCGCCAGCAACAAGGGCGTGGCCGCCGAAGACCTGCACCATCTGCGCGGGGGCCTCGTCTGCTCCCCCAGCAGCCAGCACCGGCAGGACGTCGCGGGCGGCGAGCCACCACATCACGGCCGTGAAGATCGCACCCCCGCCGATGACCCACGGCCACCACGTGACGGTGAGCCAGTAGCGCGTCTTCGTGATGATCCGACTCCCCGCGAACCATGCAACCAGGATCGGCACGACGAACGAACTCACCACGAGCACCACCGCCAACATGACCACGGTGATGAACCCCGAGTACGACGACACGAACATACAAATCCCCAAACTCACATAGTTACATTTGATGGAGCCCTGTTGCGCGGGTGCCTGTGTTGCTACATGGCCGGCGTGCGCCGAGTCAGGATCCGATGGACTGCTTGATGTAGGCGGTCAGATGATCCTTCATCGTGGTTCCGTTCGTCAGCGTCCACACCCTGTAGGCGCGGTGGAGCTCGGGTGTCACGTCGAAGGTCACGCGGGACGGCGTGCTCTTCGCTCCCTCGTCGGACGCGGGAGCAGGCGGCTCGGTCGGGGCGGAGGCCTCGGCCGGCGGTGCAATGCCGGGGTCCGGCACCGCGTCCACGTCCTTGTTGAAGACGCGATCCATGTCTGCTCGGCCCATCACTTGTTCCTTCCGTTGGCCCAGATGCTCGTGAGTTCGAGCGCGAGGGAGGAGAAGTCGCTGATCGCGTGGACGGTCTGGCGGCTCTCGGGGTACGTCGTCACGACGTCGCCCGCGGCGGGTGCGTCGGAGTGCACGACGTACTGGCGGATGACGGTGCGCAGCCTCGGGATTCCCATGTCATCGAGGCGGGCGATCGTCTCGTCGCGGCGCTTTTGCGATGCCTCGTCGCGTCCGACCCGGGACAGCAGGACGCGGTACGGCAGCCCGCGGGGCTCGATGACGGACTTGATCGTCCGCATGAGGGGTGTGACGCTCAACGGCTGCGGCTCCATGGGGACGATGACGAAGTCCGCGGAGTCAAGCACGAGGCCGGTGCGCTGGATCTCGCTCGGGGCGAGGCTGCCGGGGGTGTCGACGATGATCGTGTCGTAGTCCGATGCCCCTCGGAGCTGAGACAGGACCTCGGGTCTCGCGTCGTCGGTGAAGTCGAACGGCCAGGCCGTCGCGCCCTCGGCTTCGGATGCCTCGGCCCAGTCCGTGGCCGAGTGCTGCACGTGATCGGCGTCGACGACGAGGACCCGAGAGTGCTCGGCCGTGACGGCCGCGAGGTTGACCGCGATGGTGGTCTTCCCCACCCCGCCCTTCTGCTGCACGACAGCGACGATGCGCATGGTTTGCCTCCCGTGTAGGAACCATGGTTCATGGGAACCAGGTATCCCGTGTCTGTACGTACCAGCATACACACATACCCGGTCAACACGGTATGTAACTTCCTGTGCATGTGAGTCACATGGTACCTGTTACCCATGGTGCTTACATGGCCGTATGGGTCGGTAGCTACAAATGTAACTAGGGGAGTAGACCGCTCCTCTGAGGCCATGCCGTGCGCTCAGGCGGGGGTCTTCTCGAGCTGGAAGACGCGCTGTTTGGTGATGCCGAGGACGATGCCGGCCTCTTCGGCTGTCACGCCGGTGCTGCGGAGCTTCTTCACGACGTCGCGGCGGTGCGCGGCCGCGTCTGCCTGCGCCTGTCGGGCGGCGGCTTCCTCTTGCTCGGCGGCCTTCCATGCGGCCCAGAGCTCACTCGGGGGAGTGACGGTGACGTTCGTCGCGATCGAGTCGAAGTCCGCATCCGTCATGGCCTCGATGATGCCGCGGGCCTCGTAGTCGACCTCGGCGAGCTTGCGGGCCTGGCCCACGAGATCGAGCTCGGGGATGCGGAACAGCCACCACCGCCCCTCGCGCTCGACGGTGACCTCGTATGTGCGTACGTTCATCACTTCCATCCCTCCGGCATCGCGACGCCCTTGGCTTCCAACTGGGCGAGGACGCCCGGTGTGATCTCCTTGTGCCCGAACGGCACCGGGAGCGTCACGCTCCCGTCGGACGTGCCCCAGACCTCGTGACTGCCCTTCGCGTCCCGGATGTAGACCCATCCGGCAGCCCGTAGGTGCTTCTTCACATCTCGCGACTTCTGCGGCTTCATGAGTCTAGTATAGCCCGGGCTTGCCCCGCAAGGCAAGACCCGCCTTGCCTTTTTAGCGACTTTCTGTAGATCGTCGGCGGGATCGAGGGGGCCCGGCTCGGGTGTCGGGCTGCCGCGGCTCCGTTCCGCTGCGCTGCACTGCGCCTTGCCCTGATGGGGGAGCGGGGCACGTCGATCACGGGGTCTGGAGGTGTGCGTCTGCGGGACAGGGGACTGTTGCCGAGGTGGCCGGCTCGGTGGTTTGGTCCCACAGCTTGGATTGTGGGCGGTGACATTGGGGGGTGAACGACGGCGGAAGGGCTGGAGATCCATCGGCGCTCTGGACCGGTGCTCTCGGAGACGGCCGGCCGATCCCGTGTGCTGGCTGCGCACCTCTCACCACATCGTCGCTGCCCGCCGCGAAGCGGCTCCCCGAGCTCCCGAGGACGGATGCCTCACGCGGAGCGAGGCACCCGTCGACGGGGGAGCGAGACGAGATCACCGCGGGTCGGACTCGAACAAGTTCGGCTGTCGCGAATTGCTCCGATCCACAGGCGCCGGCAGTGCGGGCGCCGTCCATTCCCCTCCGAGCTCGACGGGCTGCTCATCCCCGTACCAATGCCCTCGGTCGTCGAATACCGGCACAACGCGCAAGCGGCTGCGCCCGCTCGCGGGAACAGCGGATCCCGATAGCGCTTGCTGAATCGCGCGTCCGCCAGCCACGTTCGTGAAGTACGTGACGTGCGTGATCTCGCCCCGCTGTAACCGGACGTCGAACGCGCGGAAAATGGCCCCGTACCGCTGCGGCCGCTTGGCGGTCAGCTCGACCTCCACGGCGTCAAGCGTGGAACCCTTCCGAGCAATTCCGTCCGCCTGGTGCTCGTAACCGTTCTTCGCCGGCCGATCCCGGAACCACTCGTACCCGGCGGCCAGATACCGAGCGGACACGATCGAGACCGACACCTCGTGTCGGGTCGTCTGAGAAAGCAAATGCGGCTGCCGGGCGCTCGCCCAGGTCGCGGTCGGCCAGACGACCGCGCCGCCGATTTGGAAGAGCTGTTCCCGCTTCACGAGCTCGAGCGCTTCCATGCGCGCGCACCAGTGCTGCGCCTTCCGGACCGTCACCGGCGCTGCGCTGCCGGCGGCCGCCGGCAGCGCCCAGCGGAGGGCCTCCATGTTCGCGATGCGGACCGTCGCGAACCAGTCGAACAGCGCGACGTCGCGACGGGTGAGGCGCACCATCAGGTGCGCCCGACGGCGACGGGGCTCGCGGCTGGCACAGCCAGCCGCGAGCCCCGTGGCGCGTCCGTGAGGACGCGCCACGGGGGGCCTGTGAGACGCGACGAGGGACAGGCGGGGCGACCCTGCGAAGCGCCGTAGACGTACCGCCCGTGATCGAGGCGACCGCCTCGTGCTCCCAACGTTCGTGGCACCCCGGATCGTCACCACACGTCCTCGTCCGCCTGACCCACGCAAGGGACACTGCATGACGCAACCACCCTCCCAACTTGGTCTTTCTTTTGTTGTTGAAATCACTTATCTATCTCTGTCTCTCTCGCTTGCCCTCTCTGCCACTGGCCCCCCGGCTGCGCCGCTTCCGAACCTCCCCCAGACAGCAAAAGCATCTGTCTGGGGGAGGTTCGGAAGTAAAGGGGGCCAGTGGCAGAGAGGGCAAGCGAGCCTCAACCAGTCGTCAAACTAGTCGCACTGTGCGACTAGTTTACCGCCGGGGTCAGCGACCGCTGCGTCAGCGCTCCACACCAGCGATGTACTCGTGCACGGTCACGTCGTCGGCGAGCTCGGCGCCGTCGGCGCCGGTCCGCCAGATGGCATCGGCCGGCAGCTCGGCCGGGGGAGCGAACGCGATGCGGCCGGCGCCGGCCGCGTCCGTGAGCACGACGTCGCCCGCTGCGTGAGCAGCGTCCGCGTCGAGCTCCCAGCCGCGAGCGGTGAGCATCCGCGCGAGGCGGAGCACTCGGCCGTGGAGCTCCTGGACGCCGGTGGGGAACTCCGCCGGGTGGCGGCCCTCGCCGAGCAGCGCGGCCGTCACGGGCTCGTCGATCCCAGCCGGCACGGCGACGTCGGACGAGCGCCGCGTCGGAGCGTGGGGGAGTGCGATCGGCTCGGCCGGCGCCGGCCGGCGCCGAGCCGCCGCCGCGCGGATCGCGCGCTCCTGCTCGAGGAACGCACGGTGCTCGGGGGAGTCCTCTCCGCCGTGACGAGCGGTCTCCCGAGCGGCGTCCGCCTGGCGCTGCTGAGCGCGCTCGGCGGCGGCATCCTGCTCCCGGTCGTACCGCTCCATGCGTGTCTCCTCGCTCGGATCAATCGCCATCTGAATACCCCACGCGAGATATCCGATCGGGTCGCGCTGCACAGGCGCATCGAGGAACGGAACCCCCAGATCCCGGAACTTCGCTTCGATCCGGGACGTGATATCCCGGTCATCGACCAGGAGCACGCGGCGGCCGTCGCGGACGACCGTGCGTGCGTAGCGCGACGTATCGAGGTTCCGGTCGAGCATGTCGCAGACATGCCCCTGGTGAATGCCCCGCCCAAGCCACGGCATGCGCTGCTGGAGCTGCGCCGCGAGACGAATCGTCGCCAACGCCCGAGGTGCCCGATCCTGGGGGACTTCGGCCTTCGGATTCGTCGATGCCGGCCGCGGAGCGGCCATCCGGCGCGCGGCAGCGCGCTGCGGTGGAGCCTGCGGAGGGCGATTTTTCGACGGACGACGGCCTTTGGTAACCAACTTAAGAACTGGACTGGAGTGTGTGTCTTGTTTAAAGACAGATAGGTCGCCAGTTGAAGGGTCAGACACGAGGCTGCGAGGCATCGTCAGAGCCCGGACGGAGGCTGCCTTGGTCTGGTAGCCGCCGTGCCAGAGGAACGCCGCCTCGGTCTCCGCGACCGTGAGCTCACGACCCTCGACGACCGTCACCGAGAACCCCCGCGCGATGAGCAGCGCCCGGGCGCGCTCCGCGACACGCTCGCTCACGTTCTGACGGATGAGCCGGGACGCGCGACGCGCCACGGTCTCGTTGCTCGTGGTGACGCTGCGGCCGGTCTTGAAGTCCGCCGCCCGGCGCTCCACGACCGCCACCGCTAGGTACTTGCGGATGCTGACGTCGATCCGCCGGCGGGCGGCGTGTCCCTCGGCCGAGAGCACGTCCGCACGGACGGCAGCCATCCACGCCGCCGGCGACGTCCACACCGGCACCCGGGCGTACGCACCAGCCGGCACCGGCAGCGACCACGACGTCCGTACGTCCTCCCCCGCGTCGGGCGCGCTCGACGCCTCCAACCCGGGCAGCGTCGGCTCGCTCGAGGCGTTTGCCAACCTGCGGAAATACGCACGTGTCTTGCGTGTCGGAGGTGTTGCGTGGTCTACGGACGTGGTTATGATGGGCTCGCTTCCCTTGATGTGCTCATTGGAGGCACGACGAAGGCCCGGCCCTGAGAAGCCGGTTCTTTACTCGATCCGCCGTAGACCTGTTCCGTCGCCAAACAGTCAGGGTCTAAGGCGCAGTGCTTCGGCCCCTCGCGAAAGCGGGGGGCCATGCTCGTTAAGTGGGCTCGATCGGCAGCTCCTCGCGGCTCAGCGCGGTGCGCAGCCAAGACGGGACACCGTCGGCCTCGAACTCGGCACGCAGGTGCGTGATCGAGAGGTCGACGAAGTACGACGAAGAGATGCCCGCCGCCTTCGCCATCGCGTTCACGGCGTCACGAGACGACTCCTCGATGGTCCACCGAGGAGTCACCCCCTTCTCAACCGAGCCACGGGGGCGTCGGGGCGTGCCCTTCTCTGTCATGCCGTCAAGGTAGCGCGGCTAGCCGCCTTAAGAGGGCGACACGCACAGCGTGTCGGCGTCTGCTACCCCCGGCCTGGGGGCGGCCGTGGAGAGCTAGCGCGAATAGCCTCTGACCCATGACCGCCGTCCTCATCTCGTACGACCTCAACTCGCCGGGCCAGACATACGACAAGCTCATCGAGAAGATCAAGTCCTACGACACCTGGGCCAACATCCTCAAGTCCACGTGGATCGTCTCAGGCCCCTATCTGACGGCGCAGGGCGTCTCTGACGCGCTACAGCCGATCCTCGACGCCAACGACGAGATCTTCTGTGTCGAGATCGACGGCAAGGCGCGGCAGGGGTGGTTAGACAAGAAGACCTGGGAGTGGATCAGCAAGGTCGTCTAAGCCACAGGGTGGATCCTGCGGCAGGCAGGGCCCCGGCGCACGTCGCAGTTGACAGCGCCACGATGTCTCCCCCCTACTTGAAGATGAGCAAGGCGGCGATGAGCCGGTCTGGTGGCGTCACCCCGTAGGTTCAAGGTGTGAGCTTGCTGTCATGTGTCTCTGCGACGTGGCTTCCTCCTCTACGGTTATGAGTGCATGTCTTTTGCGAGCCCGCGCGGTCTCAACCGGATCGCGGTACGCTTAGGGCACATGCGGATGCGCATGTCCGCATCGTGCTCACATCAAGGCCAGCCTCGCGCTGGCCTTCGTCGTCTCCGGCACTGCCCACGGGGTTCTGCTATCGAGACACAGGGCACAGACGCTCTTGTGCACCGTGACACAGTGATTGCATACGATTTGGGCACGTCGTGTGGCCGACTACGGCCGTACGGACACGGACCCTTACCTCGAACTAGCCAGCCCACAGGCTGGCTTTTTTCATGCCCGAGCGCGCCCCCGAGCATCCCGCCGACACCTTTTCGGCCAAGTCGATCCTCAGCGGCGTAGTGCCGACATGACGGCTGAGCAGATCGAGCGCCCGTGGCGCTCTCCTCTTACGCATCCACCGCGAGCTCGCCGTGGGTGCGTCCCAAACTCACCACGCCGTCCAGCGCGGTGTCACCCCGACGCGCTTGCGTGTCGCCTGCGGAGAGGTTCGCGATGACGATCCTGCTTCCCGAGATACCAGGGGAGGTGATCCTCCAGATGGCTTTCCTTGGCTCCGGCCTGGTCCTGCTCACGCTCGGTGCTGTGACGCTGCTCGCGTACATCGTGCTGCTCGGCAAGAACGGCACACCCGCCAAGCGCCTCTCGAAGATCCTCAAGTCCTGGCCCCGCAAGCCCTAGCGGGCGCGGAACTCGAAAAAGCACCCCCTCTGCGCTTAAGGAGAGCTCTGTCTTCAAGCGTCTCAGCAGGGGATCCTCAACCGGACACTCGAAGCGTGCACGCCACTCCCACGACCTCCCCGGGAGTGACCGTCTCACATAGGTAGTCCGAAATAGGGTCCGGTGACGGTGCCTCATGTGAGACTTGCGTCATGACCTCATCCGTCCTCATCGGATACGCCCGCGTCTCGACCGACGCGCAGGACCTCACCGCGCAACGGGACGCCCTGCAAACCCTCGGGGTTCCGACACGGCTCATCTACAGCGACAAGGGCATGACCGGCACGAACCGCGACCGCCCAGGTCTCCGCGAGGCGTTAGCGGCGTGCCGAGAAGGTGACACGCTTGTAGTCACGAAGCTCGACCGCCTTGCCCGATCCCTCCGCGACGCGACCGACATCGCCGAAGAGCTCACCCAACGCGAAGTCCGGTTGAACCTCGGCGGTGCGGTCTACGACCCCATCGACCCGGTCGGCCGGCTGCTGTTCAACGTGCTCGGCATGGTGGCCGAGTTCGAGTCCGACCTCATCCGCGCCCGGACCCGTGAGGGGATGGCTGTTGCGAAGGTGCGGGGGAAGCTGAAGGGGCGAAAGCCGAAGCTCTCCCCTGCCCAGGAACGGCACCTGGTCGCGCTGCACCGCGCCGGTGATCACTCCGTCTCCGAGCTCGTGGAGCTGTTCGGGATCGGCCGGGCCACCGTGTACCGGGCCCTGGACAGGCACCCGGTCACCACGAGCACCGAGGTCACCCTGCCCCGCGTCGACGACGATGAACCGACGTCGTGACCCGGACCGCGTTCGTCGACGAATCCGGATCCCAGGAGAACCGCGATCCCGGCACCTACATCCTCGCCGCCGCGATCTGTGAGGAGCAGCACCTCGACGCCGTGCGCACCGTGATGCACGGGCTGCGGCGGACCAAGGTCGGGAAGCTGCACTGGAACCAGGAGAGCGAACCCCGGCGCCTGCTACTCGCCGCCGCGGTCGCGGAGCTTGCTCTCGAGCGACTGGTGGTCGTCCGGTCGGTCGACAGCGCAGAGCCGTTCGAGCGGCGTCGCCGGAAGACGATGGAGCGGCTTCTGCACGAGCTCACGATGCGAGACGTCGCGCTCCTCGTCGCGGAGTCACGCGGACCAGCTGATGACCGGCGGGACCGTGACCACCTCGACACGCTCCGCGCCGCACGTGCCCTGAGCGGGCCGGTCCGGCTCGATCACCGGCGCGGTCCCGTGGAGCCCGTGCTGTGGGTGGCGGACATCATCTGCGGCGCCATCGTGCAGGACCGCGTGGGGAACCCCGAACCGCTCGCCACCCTCGGCGAGATCCAGATCATCACCGTCGACGGCTGATCGATTAAAGCGCAAAGTCTCGGGCCCTACTTCCAGCAGGAACTCCCGAGACTCACTTTCAACCCCACCGCAATGAGGCGACGCGTTCAGTGTCTCACGGGTGACGGGATCCCACCACCGATGCACAGGATCCGCAGCACTATCCGGGCGGGTTGATGACCTGGCAGTCCGTGCGCTGCTGTCGGGTCGAGACCCGCGCGTACCCGACGAGCGTCGGCGCGACGCCCAACCCATCCCGCAACCGACGATGAGCATGCCCAGCTCACCGCCCCCTTGCGGGCCGTGGTTGCGGGACACTCGCGGCCGCGGTTCTCCGCGGCGAGCCCCAGCCGCTCGCGGGACGTCCCACAACCCAAAAGAAGCAAGACGCCTCCAAAGACCTGGGCTGTCCTGCACCTAGGGACCTCGGCGGCGTTTGACTCCGCCCCAGGGGCGAGGTCCACAGTGAGGACATGTCCGCTCCACTCCCCCTGAACTTCTCCGCGGGTCGATTCCGATCCCTCACCGGCCTCTCCGACAAGGCGCTCCGGTTGTACGCCGAGCGCGCGGTCCTCATCCCGTCCGCCGTCGATCCAGTGAACGGCTACCGGTCCTACGACGCCGACCAGATCGTCGACGGCGTCACACTGGACCTGCTCCGCCGCGCGAGGATCCCGCTCGAGGACCTCACTCCCGACTGCCGCTTCCAGTTCGACGACCACCGCGGGAGGTTGGCGATGCGCCGGGCCATGGAGGACTTCTACCTCGACCTCGCAGAACGGGTCGCGACAGCGGACCCCAGCAGCCTCGTCGCCAACGTCCGTGATGCGGGTCCCGCGCACTGGATCGCGTGCGAAGTCCCCTTCGGCGTCTCATCGGACCCGGAGGACCTCGAGGAGACCTTCACAGCCCTGACAGTCGATCTCCCGAATCTGGATCGCATCCTCCTCGAGACTCTCCGCGCCGAGGGGATCGAGCTGGTCGCGGAATCGTGGACGGCCTCGGTGTCAGGAACGGTGCCACGGATGCGCCTCGCGCACCGCGTGCAGGATCCCGTGCCACCGGATTCGCTCCGTCGCGTGGCCGAGGCCGCGGCGCCGCACATCGACGCGTCCGTGCGGATCGCGTCCGGGACGCTGCCAACACGGCAAGAGCTGGTCCACTCCCTCCCCGACGCGACGCCGACAGACGACCCGGGCTTGGACGACACCGCGCTCTCCTACCTCGCCACCATCGCCTTCGCCCATCGCATCACCTCAGGCCATGCCGAAGCCCTGGACGACGCTGCTCGCCGGCGGGCATCATCGACATCGATGTTCGACCCGTCCGTCACCGCGGAGGACGTCTACGACCTCGCCGCGGATGGAACGCGGGCGCATGCCTCCCAGTGAGGCGCAGCCGTCTGCCATCGTCGATAGCCGTGGTCACGCAAATGCGAAGGGGGTCTTCGGCACAGCAGGTCCGACCCATTACGCGGACGCTGCAACCCGGTCCGACGGTGAGAACATCCGCATGGGCGCTCAAGACGTCTCGCAACCCAAGGCTTACGGGACAAGAAGAGGTGGACGCGGCCAGCTTCTCCGGTGGCGAGCTCAGCCTTCACAGCAGGCGAGTGCGGCGACTAACGCGCGATGGCTCCGGGGACGCATCCCTGGAGCCATCGCCGCGTACATGTGGAGGTCGTGCGATCAGGGCTCAGTGCATCTGATAGATCCGGCGCGCCGTACTCTGGGTCTCCCCTGGTGCCATTCGGATTCCGGGGAGAACGACCGAGCGACCGTATTGGTCAGTCACGCGAACGGTCATCGGGCCGTCCGGAATTGGTGAAGGTGTCACCCAGTACCCGTAGTCAGTGCGACTCAGGGGCAGCCACTGCCCACCGGCTCGGACTTCAACACGGTCGATGCGGTTGCCGGCGTTCAGAATCTGCAGACCTGCCCACCATCGGGATGAGCCCTCCTTGACCCGGACGGCGACGGCGGGCACGGACGGATCCCGGACGGTGGTGTAGCTGATTGGGATGATACCGGCATCGAAGTCGCCAATGGCACGGAACGCTTCTTCGCTCAGATCGAGATGTCCGATCTCGCATTCGTGGCATTGGTCGACGATTTGGACGCGGACGGTGCCCTTGGGGCCCGTGACGAGGAGGTGCGACCCGCACGCGGCGGCTCCGCCGTACTCGGGGCTGCTGACCGCAACGTACATTCGGTCGGCGGGGACAGCCGGCATGGAGCAGTTGCCGTTCGCGATCGTGTTACCGGTACCGAGCGAGTAGTGCGTGGCACGGCCGTGCGTCGTGGCCTGGGACGGAGGCGTGGCCTGGGACGGAGGCGTGGCTTGGGACGGAGGCGTTCCGGCCGCCGTGACACTGATTCGAGGCGAAGCGGGAGCGGGTCCACCCGCCAACTGCACGCCGACGCGAACGGTCTGGCCGGCGGCGAGCTTGCTTGCCCAGTCCGTGCTGGTGCAGGTCACGGTGTTGGAGGCGACGCTACAGCGCATGCCCCAACTGTTGACGACGCTGGTGGTTTTCGGGCTGGCCCATGAGACGGTCCATCCCGTGACAGCGCCTGTCGCGGTGACGTCAAGGTTCGCCACGTAGCCGGATGCCCAGGACCCGCCAGGCTGCCACTTCACTGATACCGCGCCCGGCTTCGCCGGACCTGGCTGCGACCCGGATCCGCTAGATCCCGGACCCGCTCCGGGTGCCGGATGCAGGATCGGCGCCAGCGCGTCGAGCTTCGCCTGCTCCGGGGTCACCCAATCGGACTTCACAATGCCGCCGGTGTCGCCACTGTCTGGGTTGAAGGCCCAGAACGATGAGCTGATCCCCGTGCTCGACAGGTATCCGACGAGGGTGTTGAGCCACTGCTTGTCGCTCGCCGTCTCGAGCTTCGTACCGAACTCGCCCACGAGGACGGGGGCGATGTCCTTCTTTGCCAGGTATCCCCAGTGGGCGTCCCAGATTCCCGGAAGATTCGTCGGATAATTCGATGCGGAGAACCAGGGCTGGCCGTAGATGGTCGAGGGGTAGTCGTGCGGGGAATAGACGACGCGATTCGCGACGGTCAAGCGCACGGATGCAGTGGCCGCGGAGTCCAGCGCACCGCCCCACCAGGTGCCGGTTCCGTCGGCCTGGTGGTCGATTCCCTCGACGAGCACGAGGAGCTTCGGGTTCTCGGCCAATACCGCGTTCCCGCCCCGCTCGGCCGCCGCCCGCCAGTCGGTCGTGGCTGCCCCGGTACCCCACGTCGCCGCCCCGTGCGGCTCGTTGTGGAGATCGACACCGATGACCGTGGGGTCGGAGGCGTACCGCTTCGCGAGCATCCGCCAGTCGGAGATCCACCGTGACTCGGGGTACTCCGAGGTGTACCAGAGCTCGGACTGGCCGCCCGAGTCCGGCCGGTGCTGGTCGAGGATCACGTCAAGTCCGGCGGCCTTCGCCGAAGCCACGACGTGATCCATGACCTGCAGCGGTGTGAGACCGGCAAGCGATGGGTCCGCATCGACACCCGTGACGCCAGATGCCGCGAGGCACTGGTTCGAGAACGGCAGCCGCACGGTCGTGAATCCCAGCTGCTTGATGTGCTGCATGCCACCCGCGAGGGTGATGGTGTCCAGGCCGTGCGGCGCGCAGGATGACGTCTCCATGCCAAACCACGCGATGCCACGGATTGTGTACGGAGCGCCGGAGGCGGTGACGATCTTCCCACCCGCCGTGTGCAGCCATCCAGGCGGCGAGGCCACCGCACCGGTCCCCGCTGCGGTGGCGGCTAAGGCAGGCGCCGCGAATGCGCCAAACGTGGCGCCGACCGCCAATGCAAAGAAAAGGAAGAGCTTGGACACTAAGGGTACACTAACTTGTCGAACAGTCATGTAAGGATCATACGAAAACCATTCGACCGCTCTCAAAACCACTTCCACAGACGCTTTTCACACGCACTCCTGAAGCCCGAAACATTACCCAGCAGGTCATTCCTTGAGGGGTACGGTGCGCCGCCAGCGTAACCCCCTCAGAAGCCGATCATCTTACAATGACTGAGAGACGGAATGCGGCCCCGGAGCGTGAGATGCGATGCGATGCGATCAAGACAGTCTTCTCCGACCGGCATGAATCCGCACGCATCGAAACTACCTAACCGCGTGGATGCCTGAAATGTATGACCCACCCAGGGCTTCGGCGCGGATGTTGTGGCCTGGACGTCAGTGGACATCCTTACGCTCGCCGACGAGCGCGGCCGGACGCTCCCACTCGATCGAATCGACGAAGGACAGCACCCGGTGAGCAAGGTCAAGAGCAAGCTCGACGGCATCGACAGCCTCGTGCGTAACGTCGGCGCGCACCCGTGGGCGCACCTCGAGGTCGGCTACTGGCGGATCCAGGTCGAGGACCGCCCCGTGCTCGGGTACGTGATCCGGCACCGGGCGGAGCTCGGGGATCCGTTCACCTTCGAGCTCTACGCCGATGCCCGCAACGGCCAGGGCCAACGCATCTGGATCCGTCGCGAGCCGTCGCTGAATACGGCCGTGGCGTGGATGGTGCAGCACAGCGCCGAGCTCATCGCCTTCGCGGCGCGCTCGCGCTCAGCCAGCCGGGGGCCGGCGGAGACGGCGGCCGCGGAACATGCCTCCGCCGACGTCGACCAGGCCCGGGAGCTCGGCCATGTAGAGCGCGGCCAACTCGGGTGACGCGGCCGTCGCGTGGATCGTCACGCGCCGGGCGTCGGCGACGGGCAGCAGCTCGGGCAGCAGAAGGGCGCGCAGCGCACGGCCGCGGCCCGTTCCCGGTGCTGCCGCGATGTGGTCGCCGGTGTGCCAGCCGGTGCGCGTGCCGAACAGCGCGAGCACGACGTCGCGCTCGGGGCTGAGGTAGTACCGCGTCCACGGGCACGTGACGAGGACGACTTGGAGCACGACGACGAGCGGGCTGAGCACCCACCACGCGACAGCAAGGTAGAGCGCCACGACCCGCGCGGTGCCGCGGGAGTGCTGGAAGCCGTGCCAGAAGCCCCGGCGGATCCACCATGCGATCCGCAGAGCGTCCATGACGCCCGCGCGCGGCAGCCCCTCGATCGCCGGGGGAACGGTCGAGGACGTCGCCGGATCCTCTGGTGGGTCACGAGCAGGACCCGAGCGTGTGGTCAATCGCGGTCCGGTCGGCGTCGTCGACCGTGAGCTCGTACGTGCTCAGCACGTACGCGAACCGGGTGACGTACAGGCAGTCATAGCCGGCGGCCGGCGGGAGCCAGGTCGCCGGCCCCCGGTCCGACTTCGCCTCGTTGGTCGGCCCGTCGACGGCCTGGAGGTTGTTGAAGTCGGTCGCGAGCTGCTCACGGCGCTCCCCCGTCCAGGCGGCGGCGCCGTGCTGCCACGCCCAGCCGAGGGGCACGAGGTGGTCGATCTGCACGGCCGCGCTCGTGGTCTTCCCGCGGGTGAAGTCGATGCTCTTCCCCGTGTACGCGTCGGCCAGGTGCCCCGAGGCCACGGTGCAGCCGGGATCCGCCTTCGTGAACGTGACGGCGGTGAGGTCGCGGGCCAGGACGTCGTTGCGCTGGTCGCACCCGTTGTGGTCGGTGTCGGCCCAGGACGGCCCGTACGCGGCCCTGTCGTAGGACGAGGTCCGTGCGTGCGTGTCGGCGGGGAGCGCGTCGACGAGCGACCGCACCGCGTCCGCGTCGACCGTGCCTGCGCGAACGAGGCCGGCAGAGGTGAGAGCGTCGATGACGGGGCCGGTCGAGGCGAGCGCGGGTGCCCCGCTGGCGGGCGCCGTCGTCTCGCCGGCCCTGGCCTGCGGGAACACGAGGTCGACGGCGTAGTAGCCACCGGCCAGGCTGCCGATGAGCAACGCGATGGCGAAGTAGACGCGGCGGGTGCGGACCCTCATGCGGCGTCTCCCGGCGTCGCGGAGGCCGCGCTGGTGGAGTGCGGATCGGTCTCGGACACATTGCCGCACCAGGTGCAGATCCAGACGGTGCCGGACTTCTCCCAGATGTGCTCGAACGGAGGGAATCGGTTCATGCTTCTGCGCTCCTCGCTGCTGAGAATACCCGGGTGGCGACATCCATGATCTCGACTACCAGCTCACGGATCCGCAGGTCGCCGTTCAGGCCCGGGCTCTCGAGGGTCTCCGCGACCATGAGGTCGATGTCGCGGGCGTCGCTGTTGCGCTCGAGCGCCTCGGTGAGCCAGCGGACGGCGGTGGCGTGGTCGTAGGCGGCATTCCATCCGCCGGCGCGTGCGTCCGGTACCGGGCCGACGTCGCCTGCCGTGACGCCCCGTGCTTGGAGGGTCTCGACGGCGCCGCAGAGGGCGCCCTGCACGGGGAACAGGCCGATCCAGGACGCGTTCATCACGGCCCACTCCTTGGCGGGTGCCATCTCGCTGGCGGCGGCATCCGCCGGCTGCCCGTGCTCGATGGCGTGGCGGGCGGCGCTCCTGGCGGTCTCGTACGCGCCGTAGACGTCGATGACGAGCTGGGTGTCCTCGTCCAGTTCGGGCACGCTGGGCTCTGGGCCGCTGACGGGTCGGAGGAACATGGCTACGCCTCACCCGTGGTCGTGGACGAGGTGCGGCGCGCGACGGTGATGTCCTGACCGAAGAAGCTGGCACCGACCTCGTCGACGAACACCTTGTGCTGCAGGATCGTGCCCTTGTCTCCGTGGAACTCGCGCACGGTGTAGGCCCCGCTGAACGTGACGCGGATGTTGCCGCACGCCTCCGCGGTCGCGACGAGGGCGACAGCCTGGGCACCGTTGACGGCGAGCTCGTACCGAACCGGCGGGCCCTGGACCCAGTCCCCGTTGTCGTCCTGGAACCGGTCGTTCACGATGACGGCGGCGTAGGTGTACGGGCCCTTGTGTCCCTGGCGGAGGACGGGCGTGCCGGCGAGGTTGCCGGTTCGGCTGATGTGGCTCATGGTGCGGCTCCTGTTCGTGTACGTGGTGCCGGACGGTGCGGTGGACGGCGTGGCCGCCGTGGCGGTCGGTGGAGCGGAGGTCGGCGCGGGAGCGCTGGGGGTCGCGTGCCGCGATTCGGGGTCGATCCCCCAGGATCGGAGGGCGTCGTCGACGGTGATGGGCTGCGCAGCCTCCCAGGCGGCGCGGCGGCGCTCTTCCAGCTCTTCGCGGGTGACGATGGCCCGGTTCTGGGGGCGGCGCTCGTCTCCGTAGGCGGCGCGGTAGTACCGGTCGGCGAGGTCTTCCATGGCGGCTCGGCCCTCGATGATTCCGATCTCGCGGCCGAGGTCGAATGCGAGTTCCTGCTCGGATGACAACTTCTGCGTGTCCATCACAATGTCTCCTAGAGAAGAAAGTCTTACTGGCAGCTATCGCACTGGAGGAGGTCCATCGGGTCGACCGGAACGACGTATTCGCCGACAGTCGAAGTACCGACGACCTGTGCAAGGGCCTGGTTCGTGGCGCTGGTGGTGTTCATCGGAGCTCCGTTCTCGTCGGTGCCGCTGCGGTTGCTTTTCATATATAGAACAATACGGCATCGGGGCCCTCTAGGCAATATCTTTGAACCTTTTTTCTTGGGAACTTGCCCTATTTACGAGGGTTGCGAAATGGGTATGTAGTCATCTCGTGACCGAGCTCCTGGGGGTAATTCACGGAGTGCACTGGATGGTGCGCTGTGCGGTACAGGGGGCTGTTGTGAGCGAATCACATGCGGGAACCTGGGGCCAAGGCGGGTCTGTGGGCGGTGACATTGGGGGGTGAATGACTGCGGGAGGGCTGGAAATCCATCAGCGCTCTGGTCCGGTGCTTTTGCCGACGGACACCCGATGTCGGGGAGGCGGCTGCGCACTTCTCACCAGGTCGTCGCTGCCTGCCGCGAAGCGGCTACCCGCGCTCTCGACGGCGCGAGTCGGGGTTCTGGGTCCGGTTGCGTAGGGGGTGGCCACACCGGGGGCCTCCCGGCCGGACCTCGTCAGTCCGGCCGGGAGCCCAGGTCACGCGGCCGCGGGGACATCGTCGGGGTCGTCCGGCTCGAGGACGGCGGCGATGCGGTGTGCGGCAGCGAGGACGCGGGTGGCGGTGCTCTTGACGAGTTCGGCGTCGCCGTCTGCCCATCCGGCGATGTAGCCGATGCTGTAGGCGCTGGTGTCGAATCCGAGCATTCCGGCGACGACGTAGGCGACGGACTCGGCCTCGGTCTCCTGGATCCCCCGGTGCTCCCAGTACCCGGCCAGGTTGTCGGTGTGGCCGAGGACGACATGGGCCGTCTCGTGGATCAGGGTCTTCGCGGCCTGCTCGGGGGCGACGTCGAACTCGACGACGACGGATCGGTCGCTGGGGCGGGCGCAGCCCTTCCTCTCGCCATCCAGGTGCTCGCGGGCTACCGTCCACCCCTCGACTGCGAGAAACGCCGTGAGGGCCTCGATCACGCCGTGATCGGTGGCCCCGGTGAGGTCGTGCACCAGCTCGGCGTCCTCGACGCCGTCGATGGTGTCCGTCTGGCTCACGTCGAAGACCGAGAGGACAGGGAACCGAGGAATGCGCCACTCGGTCCCCTCACCCTGCGCGTCCTCCTCAGTGATCTTCTTCTGGCTGTATCCGAATATGCGGATGGCTTTCTCGCCCTTCCGCACTTGGCGGCCGCGGGCCTGCCATTGCCGAAATCCCGCGACGGCGCGGGCGTGGGGGCATTGCTGCATGATGAGCAGCAGATTACCGATGCTGTACTGGTGGAAATCGCGCACTCGGTCGAGGTAGCGCCGCCACTCGTCGCTGTCGCGTAGTGCGTCGATCTGATCTGCGATGCTCGCGTGGAGCGCCTCAGCCTGGGCCTTGCGCTCCTCGGCGCTCTTGCGCGGGGCCGTGGTCTTTAGACGTGACACGGTGCTGGTAGTCATATTTCTCTCCCTCTCCTCCTCGTTCTTTTGCCGTGAAGGCGCTTGTCGCCTTCAGGGAGGTCGGGTGGAGTGCAACCCGGTAGGGCGGTGGGGGAGAGAGTTTCGGGGCGAAATAAGGGAGCGAAGCGACCGCGTCCCGAAAGTCTCGGAGGAGCCGGCGGCGCAGCCGCTTGCGCGGAAGCCGGCCGACCGCACACTGCCGAAGGCTTCACGGCATATGAACGGGCCCGCAGGGTCCGGTGCTGTGCCGCGCAGCGGCTCCGATGGAGCGAAGCGACCGGCGCGGCCTGGCCGCGCGCGCCGCCACGCGGCGCACCACGGGCTCCTCCACAACGCGACGTCGACGGGGGAGTGCACCGGCGCCGACGGCGGCAGCGGTCGGCGGGGCAAGCGGCCGTATCGTCGTCCGCGTGGACTACGTCATGACGGACGAGCAGGTGCAGCGGATCCGCGAGGAGCCGGTGCACGTCGGGTACCGGGGGCTCGCGCTCGTGGTGCAGGCATCGGCGAAGGTGTCGCGGCTCGAGCAGTTCGAGCGGTACGACCGCCACGCGGAGCTCGACGTGGTGCATGGTGGCGACGTCGTGGCGTACATCGCGCGGGACTCCGAGGAGCAACGGCTGTTCTTCACGGCCCGCATGTTCGACATCGGCCTGCTCGGCTTCGGGGCGCGCACGCTCATGGACGGCATCGCCGCGGTCCTGGGGGAGCACGAGTGATCTACGCGGCCGTGCTGCTCGCACCGCTCGCCTCCGCGGCGGTCGCCATCCACTGGATCCGCTCGCGGACGGCGGTGGGCATCGTCGGCGGTGTGCTGCTGCTCCTGTTCGCCATCGTCGTCGGGGCGCTCGCGACCGCGTACGTGGCGCTCCAGGAGGCGGGCGGGCTCCGGATCCCGATGTGACCGCCCGCGGCCGCTGAGGCGCGGTGCGCCGTCGACGGGGGAGCGCGAGGGGATCGCCCCTCGCCGGGCGCCCGCGGCGGCCGTGGTGCCCGGCCGGGGCGGGGCGCTCCTGGTCAGGAGCGCCCCGCTGCGGCTACACGGCGAGGTCCGGGGCGGCCTCCGTGTCCAATTCGCGGCCGTTCGTGTCCGTTTCGGGCTCGGTCGTGTCCGATCCGGGCTCGGTCGTGTCCGATCCGGCCTCGCTCGTGCCCTCCGCGGCGTCGGCGGACTCGTCGGCATCGTCGGCGTCGCGCTGGGCGCGGCGTGAGTCGTCGGCGTCGGGGACGATCTGCTCGACCTCGCTGAGCGTGTACCCCCACGCGGCGAGCTGGCGGAGGTACGCGGCCGCCGGCGCCGAGACGCTTCGCCACGAGTCGCGGTTCAGCGCGGCCTCCATGCCGCCGAGGACGACGGCGAGGGCGACGTGCTGCGCCTTCGTGGGCGTGGCCGCGGCGTACTTGCCGAGGCCGTCGCCGTAGTACCCGTAGTCGCGCTCCACGCCCAGGAACTCGTGAGCGAGCGGGCTGCCCTCCTGCACCGCACGGCCGACCTCGTGACGGTGGGTCGTGAGCCCGGCTGCGATGACCTGTCCGGCGTCCTTCGGGAGCGACCTCCGGGTGACGAGCGCGGCGACGAACTCGCGCCGCACGCTCTCGGCAGCGTCCCACGCCTTGTTGTTGGCGATGACCCGGCGACGTTCGGCCTTCTGCTCCTCGGTCTGGGAGCCCGCGCCCGTCGCCGGGCTCGTGCGCGTCCCGGTGGTCTCGTCTCGGCGGTAGCCGACGGCCTGGGGGTCGCGGAGGTAGTACACCGCCTCCGGCTCGCGGAGGTACGCGACCACGCGCACCCCGCGCCCGTCGAGCGTGTCCATCTTCTCCGGGGTCAGAAGCGCGTCGCCGCCTTCGACCGTCACGAGGTCCCGCACGGGCACGAAGTCCGCGTGCTCGGGGTTCTGGGGATCCACGATGACGTAGCCGCGGCTCTCGTGGTCGGCGGCCACTGCCTGGACGGCGTGCTTCCGCGCAAGATCCTGCTGTGCGTAGCGCAGCTGGTGGTCGAACTGCGCCGGGTGGGCGCGAGCGGTCTCGATGAGGCGGGCCTGAAGGTCTGGGTACTCGTCGAACTCTACGAGCGCGGCGGCCTGGTCCAAGGTGAGCTGGTGATCCGTGAGCGCCGCGGCCGCGGAGGGCGTGTTCGCGACGGCCAGGGTCTTCTTGACCACGCGGGGTCCGGTCCCGGTGCGCTTGGAGATCGCGGCGGCGCTGAGGCCCTCGAACTGCAGCTGCTTGAACGCGACCGTGCGGTCCACGTCCGTGAGCCCGGTGCGCTGGTCGTTCTCCACGAGCTGCTGCACGATCCGGTCGGTGGTGGCCTCGTCCGCGTCGATGACGTGGACCGGGATCGTGGCCACGCCCGCCTGACGCGCGCCGAGGGTGCGGCGCTGTCCGGCCCGGACGAGCACGCGGCCCTCGGAGTCGCGGCGTGCGATGACGGGCACCAGGACGCCGTTCGCCTTGATGCTCTGCACGAACTCCCGGTTGAGGTCTGCGCTGGGGCGCACGTTCTCCTCGATGATGAGCGTGTTCGGGTCCAGGTACTCGGTGACCCCGTTGGTGCTGGTGGTGTTCTCGGTAATCGTCACGTGTGTTCTCTCTTCCACTCGTTTTTTGCCGTGAAGGCGTTTTTACGCCTTAGCGACCGGAGGGCGTAGTGCAACCCGAAGGGCGGTGGGGGAGAGAATTTCGGGGCGAAATAAGGGAGCTTGCGACCGCGTCCCGAAAATCTCGGAGGAGCCGGCGGCGGAGCCGCTTGCGCGGAGCCCGCAGGTGGCTACGAGGGAGCGCAGCGACCGAGCCGCCGAAGGCTTCACGGCAAAACGACGGGCCCGCCAGGGCCCAGACAGCGCCGCGCAGCGGCTCCGATCAGACAGAGGGCGCCGCGGAGCGGCACAGCTCAGGCCAACACCTCCGCGCAGCGGCACCGCTGAGGTGGACGGCACCGCGCAGCGGCACAGCTCAGGTCGTTCGCCGGCGTGCCGGCACATCGGCGCCGTCCGGCGCCGGGTGGCAGAGTCCCGGAGGGCCCGTCCGGGGGAGTGGTGCCCGGGATGCTCGTCGGCGTCGACGGGGATCCCGGGTCGCCGGTGCTACTCGGGCCGGCGGAGCTTCTGGATCTCGGCGTAGGGCGTGGTGTCGGTCCAGGAGTAGCCGGTCTCGACGCTCACCGTCCCGCGGTTGACGCGGCCGACGCGGCGTCACGCGCCGCGGGTCTTCATGTGGTCGCCCTTCTGCACGTTGGTCCGGTCGCACCCGCTCGCGCGGCCGGCGTGCGGACTCGCTGTCGTTGAGCGACGGCTATCGCTCGAGGGGGTCGTCCCCGCGAGCACGGTGAGGCTCGTGCGATCCCGCGCTCGTCGACGACGAGCCGCGGTGAGGAGTACTGCGTTCGTCCGGGCCGATCCCCGCCGTGCGGAGCATCTCGCGCTCGGCGAGCTCGCGTCGGCTGTACGCTAGCGCCTCGCCGTCGTCGCGGGACGGCCCCGGCTCGCGGCCCGCGGTGCGCGCCGCGCTGAGCGGCGCCGCACCCTCGGGCTCTCTGGTCAGCGCGGTGTCGATCAGGTGCGCTCGGAGGTACACGGCGAGGGGGCGGTCGGTGCCACCACCGCCTGCAGGCGGTGGTGGCGGAGCTCGTCGACGTCGACGCTCGCCCAGTCGATCGGGTGGCCGGCCCGCTGCGCGAGAGCGGCCACGAACATGGACTGGCTGCGGGTGTTGCCGTCGCGCCATGGATGGATCGCGGAGAGCTCGCCCCAGCGGTCGGCGAGCCGCTCAGTGAACGTGTCCGGGTCGAGTCCGGTGAGGTAGTCCTCCCGCTCGAGCTTGCGGAACAGCGTGTCGAGGTTGACCTCGATGAAGTCGGGCCTGCAGTACGGGATCCCGGTCCCCGTCGCCTGCACGTCGACGTCGCGGATCCGTCCCGCGATCCCAGGGAGGAGATCCCCGAACATGCGCACGTGGATGCCACGGAGGTACTCGAGGTCGAGGCGCTCCGGGGCAGGCTCAGTGTAGATCTTCGCAAGCACGACCGACGCGACGTCGTTCATCGCCTCGTCAAGTTGCGCGTGGTCGCGGATGCCCGCTGCGTTGATGAGGACGCCGCCGCTGCCCGGGTACGTGTACTTATCGTCGACGCTCATGCGGTCGTCAGGGCGCCGCCGGCGCTCAGCGCTGGCGGAGGGGAAACCCGTACTTCGCTGCGACCTCCGCGCGAGCCTCGTCCTCGGTCATCGTCCCCTCGAGGACACGACGGGCGCGGCCGAGCGCCTCGGCGTTCGGGAAGTGTCCGGCGAGCTGCTGTGCCTTCTCGACCAGCGCCATGCCCTGCTCGACGTCGACGTCCTGCGCACTACGCTGCGTGATCCTGGTGCTCATGGGACCCCCTGCTCACCTTCAATTGTACGGCGTTCCAAGGCTCTGCGCGTGGAAAGTGTGCCTGCTCGAAGCCGCAAACCAAGTGCCGAAACTACGAGCTGAGCCGGCAGAGAGCCCCGGGTTAAGCCGAGACTTCCTCGACGTCGAGCGCGATCTCGCCGCGGTCGACCATGGGCAGGTACAGGGGGTTGCCGAACACGCGCCCGGAGACCGTTGAGACCGCTTCTCGGAGGTAGGGGAAGACGGACATGATGGCCACTTCGTTGCAGAACTGCTGGACGGTTCGCGTTGAGGGGGCGCACTCCTCGTTGAGCGAGTACTCGCCGGCGATGCTGACCGTCACCTCACCGATTGGGATGGTCACATGGGCGATGAGGCGAACCCCGAAGCTGCCGTCGTCGTGCCTGTACTGGGCAGCGATGTTGACGTTGCCTTCCTCGGGAGCATCTGGCTCCGGGGGATGATCGTTCCTCTTCGCTGACATCTCGTGGCACTCGACCGATTCCAGCTTGGAGCTTGCACGGAGGGCCATGACAAGCTCAACCTCCTGCTGCGACAGATCGACCACGGCGGTGTCAGGCTGCCCGTGCCGGGACGGGAAGGTCAGCAGACTTTGAGCCCGTCCAGCCCGCCGTCGTCATCGACCGAACCACCAGCTCCGTGACGAAGGTCTTTGAAGTGACTCGAGAAGGGGACCCCCAACGCGTGGCAGATGCAGCGTTGATGGACTGCCCCACATCCTTGGTGGCTCGGTGTTCGACCAGCACACCGACCGCGTTGGCGTAGCGGCGGAGGGTCGAGAGCTTGGGGTCGGAGTCGTAGCGTTCGATCTTGTTGACCGCCTGCTGGCTCGTTCCCATCAGCTCGCCGACCATCGCTTGCGTGAGGCCGGCCTCCTGGCGCATGCGCACGAGGTCAGCCTTGAGGAGACGGTCTTCACGTGCGAGCACGCTTGGCACGAGCCTTCGCCCTCTGGAGAGCGAGAGGCGACGTCATCGTCTGGAGCAGGGACATGAGATGGAGCCTACGACCACAACCTGCAAGCAGTGTAATCGGGTTACACCCAAGACGAGGGGCGCCCGGCATCGAAGCGATCCGCGGCGAACTCAATCTCGGTCTGCTGCGCCTCAGTGGTGGTCTTGATGTGCTCGTGCAGGCGAACCAGGATCGTGCTCAAGCTCGCAGGCTCCCCGTGGTAGAATCTCAGCGCCTTGGACAGAGCAGTGTGCCGGAGCTCGAAAATCTCCGGATCGAGGACAACGGGCTTGATTGGAGTCTTCTCGTCTCCTGAGTCCTCCAATTCGCCCCGCGCCGCCGCTTCCATGAGGTCATCCAGCACGCCCTCTTCGTGCGCTCGGGCGAAGGGAGCGAGCGTACCGAGCCAGGCCTCGAGCTCCGCCACGGACGCATGCGCGTTGTCGCGGTAGTCGCGCCAAACGTACCCAGCAGGGCTCGGCTGACAGCACCGGGAGTCGGAACCCTCACGCCTATTTAGGACCATCTCGAAATCGTAACCGAGGAGCCCGACAAGGGGCGTTGTTGGAGGCAGCTCACGCCCGCGCGAGGCCGCTGAGCGTGATCCATATGCCACGGTCACGGAACGGCCGCGGGCTCTCCTCGAGGGCGAGGTCGCGGTAGATGCTCGGCGTCGACGCCCACCACTCCGCTGGCACGACAGAGCGCCACGCGTCGAAGGTCCAGGCCGGGGGAGCCCAACCGTCCCGCTCGGCGAGGTACTCGGCCAGCGCAGCGAACGCGGCGTCGAGCTCGACGGATCCCGTCGACGCCGGCGGATCCGTGAAGACGCTGGCGCCGAGCGCGATACCGCCGCGACGGCACGTCGACGTGTAGTCATCGAGGGTCTGCAGAACACCGAACCGCCATCCGGCCGTCGGCGGCTGGCCATCGGCGACGAGCTCGGCCGCGTCCAGGGCGTTACCTGCGGCCGTGTGCAGGACACCCGCCGAGCTCACCGGCGCATCAGGCGCCTCCTCGGCGAGTCGGATCATCTCCGTCACCGACACGACCTCACCGTTGAACACCACGACCGATCACCACCTCTTGCCCCATCCTCACCTGATTCCAGCACCGACCTGTGACAGGGGTACCTGCGGCGGATGATCCTCCACCTGCGACTGGGAACGGCGGCGCACCGCGCCGATCCGGACCCGCGCGAGAGGGACGTCGAGTAGAAGCGCCGTGCACTCTCGCGCCATCAGACGGATCTCCGAGGTCGACCGCGCCTGGGTGACAGCACCCATAGCGGGAATGGCGACGATCCAGTAGGACCCTTCGCGGTAGACGTACACGTGCAGCAGGAGCGACATCGCTCTCCCTCACCAGACTCCCGGCATTGCCCGAAGAGAGCACACTACCTCCGCGCGCATCTCGGACAACACCGACGGCGGCCGCGGAAGACATGGACGATGGCGCGGGTTCGTGGAGCGCAGCGGAACGAAGCCGCGGCAACCTCGACCATCAGCTCAGCCCCGATGAGAACAACTCGACATTCTGTGTGGCCCTACTTTTGTGGTACTCTTTATGCGTGGGAGTTGAGTGGACGAGCAACGCAGGCAAGCACGGGATCCCGCGCGATGATGCGCTGTACGCGATCGGTCACGCGGAGGGTGCGAAGCAGATAGACGGACGCCCCGGCGAGGTCACCACCGTCTACGTCGGACACCCGCACGGGCAGACCGATCGCTACATCGAAGTGATCGCCGCCATGCGGCCGCCGAGGACGGTCACGATCTTCCACGTCATGCCGCTCAGCGATCTGTACCGGCACCTGCTCAACGAAGGGAACTGACATGACCGACTACAACGATCTCGCCGCTCGCGCCGAGCGCGGCGAGTTCGCGCCCATCCCCGGCACGGACCTGCACGGCTCCGCCGCCGCAGACGCCGGCCGCGCCATGCTCATGGACGCCACCGGCACCGACACCCTCGAGGACGCGATGACCGTTGCCCTCGGCCGCCCACGACTCGACGCCGAGGAGCCCACCGGACCCATGTGGAAGGTGCGCGCCACGAAGGCCCTCGACGCGCAGGTAGAAGCGCTCGCCAAGCGCCAGGGGCACAACAACAAGTCCCGGATCATCCGCGAAGCCACCGCCGCCTACATCCGCGCATCGTAAGCGCCAAGACCACCCGAGAAGGAACCAAGCCATGACCACTCCACGGCCACTTACGAGCACGACGGAGGATGAACCGTGCTGGTCCTGATCTTTCTGGGCGCGACGCTCGTCCTCGCATCGGCCTCACGTTCTACCCGGTGACTCAGGAATCTCGCGTCCTTGGCATCTCGCTCACCGGCCTGGTCCCGCTCGTCTGGGCCGCGGATCTGGCCACTTCGGCACCGAAGCCTTAAGCCGATAATGTATCTTATGTCATGTGCGGCGCCAGTGTCTCGCTTTCCTGCGCTCCTGTCACAGCGATGCCGCGCTCAGGGCGTGCTGAAGAGTCGCCTCCGGTTGGTGGCGGGCAGTGAAATACGCACCCAGTAGCTCGTCGGACATGACCATGCCATCCGCCAAGAGCCTCTGTTTCCTCACTGAAATGGCAAGCTCACATGCAGGCCTCGATGAAGCGCTCAGCTACATCGCCAGGGCGTAATACGGTTGCTCTCGGAAGAGCACAGCCATGGGTACGTAACTCATATAGGTCTCGCGCCCTGAACCTGGCAAGCCAGCGGCACCGATGATGCCAATGAGCTTCATGTCCCTGCCGAGTACAGGCCCCCCGGAGTCGCCTGTCCGTGTTGCTGTTGAAAAAGTCTCCGCAACAACTTCCTGATTCTCCACCTCCAGCCCGGGCGGCGAGGCGACAGATACATAGTTGCACATAATCCCAGTTATGTACCCGCTGGTGCAAAAGATCTCCCGAGCATCCGGGACTTTGGTTCCGGCTACCGGCACGGATGACTCCTGCCCGGAGCGATTCCTCACGGCGAGCACCTCACTCCGCGCCCGAGGCTCGTAGTCACTAGTGAGCGTGCAGCGGATACCCGCCGACGTCGGATAGCAGCTTCTCCTCGTCGTCTGCAAGGGTTCGATCCGGATAATCGAGAGGTCGGTGTCTGGCGATTCCCAGATGACTGTCCCGACCTCAACGTCGTAGACGCGGACGTGGGCGCCCCGACCACCGCAGTGCTTCGTGGTCGCCACGTAGCGGACGGCACGCTGATAAGGCGTGATCCGCGACAGGATGCCAGTTCCTGTCAGCACGGCTCCAGCAGTGCAGTCATAGTCCCTGGTGTAAGTAGAACCATGGCTCTCGCTGAAGATGAGGTGGGTACCGGCTACCACAGGTAACGAGTTACGGGCGAGGCGATCGACCGCCCGGGCGGGCGGGCGGGCGGGCGGGCGCGCGGGCGGGCGCGGCGATGGAGCAACACCCCAGAATCGTGGCAAACGCGAGGACGAGGGTTAATATGCTCTTACTAGGGATTCTCACAGAATCCGACACTAGTTCAAGAGAATGGATAGGTAGGCGCGCTCTCCACAGGTGCGACTCGAGCTCACGCACGAGTTAAGGTACAAATGGGTGACAACTGATCGATAGCGTCGGGAGCCGCTAGCGGGGAGGATGCCACCGTCTCCGATTTGCGCCTGCTCCCTCGCCGAATAGTCCGGGCCCGTAGCCCTTGCAGTGTCAGCTGGCATGGTCGCTGGGCGTCGCGTTTCGTATTACCAGTGCGCGACCAGTTCGCGTAATCGCTGAATCTGCATCGGGCACCAATACTTTGCTCTATGTCCAGCCATGGTGCAAGGCCGTCCGCTACGCGGCCGTGCGGCACCCGACCCGCCGTGCCCGAAGAACGTCGCCCGCGTCTGCTCGACCGTCAGTTCACGACCCGCGACAATTGTCCCGGGAAACGCCGGCGCGATGAGCTGCGATGAAGCACGTTCTGCAACGCGCTGTGCCACCTGCTCGCGAATGAACCGGGTAGCGTGCCGAGCGACGGACGGGATACTGGTGGTCACGATTCGGGCGGCCCTGAAGTCCACCGCCCTGCGCTTCACGACAACCACAGTCATATAGTCGCGGACGACAACGTCAGTCAGCCTGCGCGGGCGGCGTGGCCCTCGGTCGAGAGCACAACCGCACGGACGGCGGACATCCACGCGGCCGGCGACCTCTACGCCGGCACCTTCGAGTATGAGCGGGCAACCGGCCTGTGTGAAACCTGCCATGGGTTCGAGGTCGCCCCGTATCTTGTGGGCTCAGCCATCCGATTGGACGTGACACGCGCCATGCAGCCCTCTATCGCATCGCACTTGACCCTGACCTCCCGTGACGACCGCCGTCGCGGTTGGGCCGTAGTCGCAACGGTCGCGACGCTCAGTATCGTCGGGTCGCTCACGACGGCTACCCCGGCAGCGAACGCCGCCGAGAAGTCGATCGCCGTATCTGTGCAGGACGGCTCATTTTTGCAGGACGTCGTTGACGGGCGTATCACCGTTGACCAGCTCGTCGACGCGAGCATCGCCGGACGCGCGCAGGGAAGCCCCGCTCTTGACCGCGGCACCTTGACTCAAGGGATGACGGCCGAAGTCGAGCAGCTCCGGAGTACCGGCAGTACTCCCGCCTGGGGACAGCTGGGTAGCGACACAGACCAAGGTCAACCCGAGATCCTGCAGTCGGCAGCCACCCCCGCACCCGACCCGGAGGTCGGCACACAGCTATCGTTCTGGCGCAAGTTCAAGCACTTCTTCCATCATTGGGGAACCGTGAGGATCACCGCCCCTGTAGGAGATGCCCTCCTCGGAGGCGGCACGGCGGCAGGCATTGCGGCCCTTGTCGCTGGCGCATTCGGATTCATCGCCTCCGCGATCTTCACATCCATTGGTGCCGCCGCGTTCATCGCCCTCGGGGCGGTCGCATTAAGCTGCGAGCCCCGTCACCTGAAGTTCCTGTACATCAAGTTCCCCGATCTCGGAAACAGCCACTGCGGCAACTAACTCAAGCGCTCCCCCGAAGCATCGATCGCCTGTTGTTACAGCTCATGGTGATCGCACGTGCACTAAGCACCTGAGGGGCGCCGTCAAGCAGGATATAGCTGACACTCGACCGACTCCCGCTGAGGTCGCGTAGCACACTGAGCCGTTGCGGGCGGGCAGCACACCCGCTCCGTGACGGCCACGTTCGAAGTTCTTCCTACCGTTAGTATTGGGAACGAGGCGAGCTCCTTCATGACGGAATGCCGCTCCGCGGCGCATGCGGCCGCGCGTGGCTCAGGTCGGCGCCGACGCGGCAACCGCCGCTGTTCGAGCGGCCGGCAGGAGGCCTCGGTCGCCCATAAGTTCGACTACTCCCCCCACGCCGCGACGTATGCCACGAAGGCCATCGCGCTGCACGAGTCGGGTGTCGCCGACCTCGAGACCGAACGGCAACGACAGCGGGACTCCCCCGATTGGAGTCTCCGACCTATCAAGTTACCCAATGGCCGCTAGCTCATTCCGGGACGCAATCCCTCACCGGACGTGAGAATCGGCACGCGTGCCCAGTACGATGTTCCCGAGGAGCTTTGAGCCCGAGTCCGGCGTCGCGCGGCTCCGGCCTGGACGAGGGGATGCGCTGGCCAAGTCCATCGGAGCTGGCCCACGCCGTATCTATTGGGCATGACCGGTGCGAGGGCGCAGAGGATCTTCATCGCGTTCGGGTCGGCGCCTGTGGTGGGTGTGCCGTAGAAGACATAGAAGTCGACGGTATGGCCACCTGCGTCAATCACGTGCCCGGACGTATCACTGGCCTGTGGACAGTGCACGCGGCCCCGGCACAGCGTGGCCAAGATCGGTTGCACCACCCGCCGGCGTCTGCCGCCACAGAGGACGTCGCTCCCGCCTACTCACATGAGGTCATATGTCCCCCAAGCCGCGAATTGCGCTAAACGACGATCGCGCCCGTTTTCTCGACATTGCGCTGTGGCGCCGCCGAGGATTCCGGGCGGTAGCTGCAGTGACTACTGCGGTGTGCATCTTTGCGTCCGGTGTGATCGGGGGGCCTCTCTGCTCGGTCGCTGCGCACGCGGCGTCCCTTCCGATGAATACGGGCCCTTCCCGCACGGCCGCGGTGACCGCGGACCAGGTTCGCGCGCCCTCGGACGACGAGGCCTCTGCTACGGAGACCTACTGGAGTGACGATAGATTGAGAGCTGCTGAACCGGACGACGACATTCCATCGAGCCTCAATACCGCTACCGCCGACAGCGCCATTGTGCACGCGGTATCGGGGAGCATCGCCAGCGTACCGTGGGTAGGCACGCTGGCGTTCATCCGAGATGGGCGAGACAAAAAATGCTCTGCAGCCGCCGTACAATCCGATTCCGGTCTCATGGTCGCTACCGCAGGCCACTGTCTGGTCTCCGACGGCAAATTTGCAACATCTGTCGCGTTCACCCCAGGATGGGATGGAAAAGGCAGGCCGTGCTGACACGTACCAGGTTCCGCCCGAGTGGTCGGTCCGCGAAGATGACTCTCACGACGTCGGGTTCGTGAAGGTCATCCGGCACGCAGGACGATCACTGGAAGCCGTGACCAACGCCCCGCGTGCAGACTTCACCCTGGCGAAGTCCAGCCTGCACTACTTCAGCCTCGCCTACGCCAATATCGCAAGTGGGTACTCTCCTCGACCCCTAGCGACATGCGTCGGCCCGGCTTACAGCATGAGGGCCGAACGTTCCCTGGCGATGGTCGGGTGCATCGCGAGCCCCGGCATGTCCGGCGGCGCCGTCTATCACGTGTCCTCGACCGCTCCGAAGGGCACGCAAGTGGGAGTCATCAGCCGAGCCCTGGAAACGGTGAACGGACCAGCCACCGCCTTCACCCCCTTCGGGGATGTAGAACTGCTTGTGTTCCGTCTAGTCGATTCGTTCCACCGCTAAGACGCAACTTCGGCTGTCGCACAGTGCCCGCTTCCGAACGACGATGATGACAAACGCACGAGACATGGCAAACCCCCAACGCGCTGCATGACGAGGCGTTTCATCGGACGCGCGAACGAGGGAACCCTGGTCCCATCACGAGACCATTCATGAAGACGCGCGTAGTAGTACCGATCCCATCGCTATTGGGAGTTCGACACCAGTAGTCAAAATCAAGCACCCGTAGGGGCGCAGCCCCCCCGATCCCCAAAGCGAGCAAGCCTCCGTCTCACGAAGCGAGCCGAGCTCAGGTCGTGATGACGAGGACGCAGGCATCGCAAAGTAGAGGGAGTGCCTTGGGGGATACCTTCGACAAGTGGCACGACGACTTTGGGTCTGCTGCCCGCACCCGCGGCGACAGTAGCTCCTAGGATCAGACACGCCCCTTCTCTCGGTAGTCGGCGGTCTGCGAACCGCGCCGTAGATTGTGCGGATTCACCCAAGCGCCGGCTACGCCGCCCAGAACGACACAGCAGCGCATCCGACTGTGCGCGTGACCCGTACAGACCTGCTGACTCGCACGCAGGACGTACAGCACCACCACTCTGTGCCCCGGGTTCATGAGGCGGCGGCAGCGATGCCCCCTGTGGATCGTTTACTCGCGATCGTCGACCTCTTCCTAGAATCGCCTACCTCTCGTACCAACGCCTTCTCCGGGTTGCAACTCACCCGGCACTTGCTCCGCACAAGTTGGGGAGCTATTCCTAGGTTTTTCGCTGAACAGTGAGGCCCTCCATGATCACAATCATTTCTCAATCCACACCGACCCGATTCCGCATCATTAGCCACCCGATGGCCTTCGCCGTGGTATTTCTCGTTTTCGTGTCGGCCATTCTCGTGATCGACGCACCAAGCAGCGCCCGTGCGGAAGCGAGATCCGACTCAACCACGTTTACCCACCCGTCTCATAGCGGGCAATCAATTGGTCCCATGACCGCGAACGCAGAAAGCGACCCCGCAACAGGATCAGCACAAGTGACCTTCGTGCCCGTGCCGCCCCCTTCAACTACACCGAACCCCGGCCAACATCTCCGAGATGACAAGAGCTGGAAGTCATTCAAAAGGTGGCTAAACCGCAAATTCCATCCAGTCATCCACTTGGGCGGGATGACCGTAAGAGCGATCGTTGGAAGCGCCTTAGGCGTGGTGGGCACAGTGACCTGCTCGCAGCTGTACTTGACCCCGGTAGTGTGCACCGTGGTCGGGGGCCTCCTGGGCGCGGTTTTCGCACTCATCGCGTCGTCCAAATGCGGCCAAAAAGGTATTTTTATTCCTATTCCGGACTACTGGAACGATTGGTGCGGGTAGAGGCCGCCACGTTTTTCGCGGTATATCTATCGGTGCGGAGCGTCCTCACGGGCCGTTTCGGCCTGCACCGGTGCCACTTGGCGAGCTGCCGCCGGTCGTTCCGCCGGGCGAGCAGCCTGGCGAGGGGTGGAAGCGGTTCGGGGACGAGTTCGGGCCTGCCGCTGTCGACGACTCGCCATGCGCCTAATCAGGTCCTCGCTAGTCGAGTAGGTCTACCGGGAGCTGTTGGCTACCGGACTCGGCCCTCACTCGCGCTTCGACCACTTCGCGTCTTCCTGACGCATCCGCTTGAGATTTTGCACCCATAAGCCGATTTGCCCCGACACGACTAACACCAAATCGGCGGCCAGGAACGTCTTGTTCTCTGATGTCAGGAACCGGACCATGCAAACGATGCCCAGGGTGCTGGCGAGGAGTCCGAACACGGCAAAGCGTGTGAGCTTGAAGTTGAGCCTGCGGCGCGGTGAGGGCATGCAGCAACGCTCTCACGGACGTGCTGCTCAATCGCACCCATGGTGCAACTGACTGTTGCACCTGTAGTCCGGAAAAGGATCCCTCCCCGGACCACCTCACGACGTCGTGCTCGACCGCGGAATCGCGCGTCTCATCTGACTGGTCAGGCGGTGGATCCGGGGACGGGGGGGCTACCTCAGACGCTGCATGCATGGCAGGACAGCTCATCGGGTACGCCCGCGTCTCGACCGACGCGCAGGACGCCACCGCGAAGCGGGACGCCCTCGCGCCGCTCGGGCTGACACCGGATCGGATCTAGCTGTACTGGGTCATGACGTTGGTGACACTCGGGCCGCGGGCGTGAGCCCGTGGCTTGAGTGGATTCGTTCAGTGTTGTAGTGCTCGATGAAGGGGTCAAGCGCGTCGGCCCGGT
>NZ_JAAVCB010000118.1:0-46488 GCF_014802555.1 Clavibacter sp.
CATTACCGTGGGACATCGAGGCCTCCTGGCGATGGTTGAACTGAACAGCTCCATCAAGCCAGGAGGCCTCTTCACACGCCCCGAAGTGTCACCAACGTCATGGCCGAGTACAGCTAGGACGTCGCGGTCGGGCGATCGCCGCCCGAGCGGCGACGGCGGTTGCGCGAGCGCGGGCGGGTCTGGCCGTCGGCGTGGGGCGCGTCGTGGCCGCCCGCCGTGTTCGGCTGCTCGCTGCCGATCGTCGCGGTCGCGTCCGCGGGTGCGGTGGCCGAGGCGGTCGACGTGCTGCGGCTGCGCGAGCGGTCGCGGTCGCCGCCCCCGGAGGAGGTGGAGGTGGAGGAGGACGACGACGAGCGTCCGCCCGAGCGGTCCCCGCCCCGGTCGCCGCCGCGTCCGCCGTCACGGCTTCCGCCGCGGCCGCCGTCGCGACCCGAGTCGCCGCCGCGGCTGCCCGGGCGCTCGCGCGGCGTGCCGTCGGGGTTGACCGTGGGGGTCGCGCGGAGGCGGCCCTTGGATCCGGCCGGGATGTCGAGGTCGGTGAACAGGTGCGGCGAGGACGAGTACGTCTCGGTGGGCTCCGGCTGGCCGAACTCGAGGGCGCGGTTGATGAGCGCCCACTTGTGCAGGTCGTCCCAGTCGACGAACGTGACGGCGATGCCCGTCTTGCCCGCGCGGCCGGTGCGCCCGACGCGGTGCAGGTACGCCTTGTCGTCCTCGGGGATGGTGTGGTTGATGACGTGGGTGACGTCGAGCACGTCGATGCCGCGCGCCGCCACGTCGGTGGCGATGAGGATGTCCTTCTTGCCCGCCTTGAACGCAGCCATGGCGCGCTCGCGCTGCTCCTGGTTGAGGTCGCCGTGCACGGCGGCGGCGTTGAAGCCGCGGTCGTTGAGCTCCTCGACGAGCCGGGCGGCGGCGCGCTTGGTGCGCGTGAAGATCACGGTCTTGCCGCGGCCCTCGGCCTGGAGGATGCGGCCGATGACCTCGTCCTTGTCCATGTTGTGCGCGCGGTAGACGAGGTGGCGGATGTTCGCCTGCATGAGGCCCTCGTCGGGGTCCGTGGCCCGGATGTGGATCGGCTTCGTCATGAAGCGGCGGGCGAGCGCGACGATCGGGCCCGGCATGGTGGCCGAGAACAGCATCGTGTGGCGCACGGCCGGGGTCTGCGCGAAGAGCTTCTCGATGTCGGAGAGGAAGCCGAGGTCGAGCATCTTGTCAGCCTCGTCGAGCACCATCTCGCGCACGTACTTGAGCGAGAGCAGGCGCTGGCCCACGAGGTCGAGGAGACGGCCCGGCGTGCCGACGACGATCTGCGCGCCGGCCTTGAGCTGCTCGATCTGTCCCTCGTACGCCTTGCCGCCGTAGATGGAGACGACCGTGGTGGCGCGGTGCTTGGTGGCGATCTGCAGGTCCTCGGTGACCTGCACGGCGAGCTCGCGCGTCGGCACGACCACGAGGGCCTGCACGCCGGGCTCGGGGGTGAGGCCGAGCCGCTGGATGAGCGGGAGGCCGAAGCCGAAGGTCTTGCCGGTGCCCGTCTTGGCCTGGCCGATGATGTCCTGGCCGGAGAGCGCCAGGGGGATGGTCTGCTCCTGGATGGGGAAGGGTTCGAGGATGCCGTGGTCGGCCAGCGCCTGCACCATGTCCTCGTCGATGTTCAGTTCGGTGAAAGTCACGTTGTGCCCTGTCTAGCGGTGCGGTCCACGCCCGGACTGCTTCTTTGCGGGCGCGATGGGGCCCTTCCGTTGAGGGACCACGGGGGAGTTTAGCGGGCCGGGGCCCGAAGACCCCCTCCGCCGCCCTTTACACTGGCCACGTGCTCAAGATGTTCGGACGCCGGTCGACGACGATCGAGGCGCCCCGGGTCAGGTCCCGCGGCGAGTCGAAGCGTCGATCGCAGGCGACGACCGTCAGCGTGGACGACTTCTCGCCCGACACCCTCCGCTTCCTCGGCGCCGTCGCGTACCTGCAGCTCACCGTCTTCGAGACGCTGTCGCGTGCGGTCACCGAGGCGCCCGACCTCGCCGGCAAGGAGGCCGTCTCCACGGCCGCCGGCATCGCGCTCGGCAAGCACCAGGCGCTCGCCGCCGAGATCAAGCGGCAGGACGGCGACCCGAGCGTCGTCATGGAGCCGCACCGCGCCGCGTTCGACCGGTTCACCGCCACCGTCGCGGGCGCCGACTGGTACGAGTGCCTGCTCTCCGCCTACATCACCACGGGGCTCCTCGACGACTTCTTCGTGCGCCTCGCCTCGGGGCTCCCGTCGGACCAGCGCCAGCGCGTCGTCGTGCTCCTGTCGTCGGGCGTGGGGCAGCAGGGCATCGTCGACGCGGTGCGCGCCGGGATCCGCCGCGACCCGCGCCTCGCATCGCGCCTCGCCATGTGGGGTCGCCGGCTCGTCGGCGACACGCTCCTGGTCGCGGGGACGGCGATGCGCGCGTCCCTCGCCGACCCCGACGACGCGCGCGTGCACCTGGAGCCCGTGTTCGCGGGAATCATCACGGCGCACACCCGGCGGATGGACGCGCTCGGGCTCACGGCCTGACGCCCGCCGCCGTCTCCGGCCGGCGCACGACGCCCGGCCCCTCGACGGGACCGGGCGTCGTGTTATGCGGGTGCGCTCAGCCGCCGATGGCGGCCAGGTCGCGGGCGTCCGCGGAGGACCGCCGGCGCCCGACCACGATGTCGACGCCCGCGGCGACCAGCGCTGAGATAGCGAGCGTCGCGATCCAGATGACGCCCTGGTCCCAGCGGAGACCGGCCCAGGTGAGGGCCACCCACGCGACCATGGCCGCGATGGTGCCGACGGCGGGGACGAGCAGCGCTCCGTGCGTGGCGCGGTGGGGGAGCGCGTAGCGCGCCACGAGCCCGATGAGGGCGCCGAAGAGTGCGACGAACAGGAGCTCCACGGGAGTCGGGCTTAGCGGACGAAGCCGATGCGCGGGGCGTCGGCGCTGCCGAGCTCCACGTAGGCGAGGTGGGCGGTGACGGCGAGGTGCGTGGCGCCCTTGTCGTCGGTGAAGGAGATGAAGGGGGAGGAGTCGCGGACGGCGTCCGTGACGGTCCGCTGGACCTCCTCGGGCGTCTGCTTGGTGCTGAAGGAGAGCTCGCGGGCGGTGTTGACGAGGCCGATACGGATTTCCACGGGAGGTGCCTTTCGATGCGTCGGATGCGACGGTGCCCCCTCAGGCTAGGGCACCCGCATGCGCGGCCCGGCGGCGTTCACTGAGGGCGGACGGGCGGGCGTGCGGCGGGCTCGCGGCGGACGCGGGGTGCACGCGCGTCGGATGCCGATCCGCGGATCCGCCGCCGTCGGGGGCCGCCGGTAGCGTGGGCGCGTGACCATCAGGGGATTCCGCCAGCCGCCCGCCTCCGCCGCCGACGGCCAGGTGCCCGCGGTGGAGCTGGACCCCTCGCAGCGCGCCGTCGTCGAGCTGCCGGTGGGCGTGAGCGCGGCCGTCATCGGCGCGCCGGGCTCGGGCCGCACCACGACCCTGCGGGAGCTCGTCGCCGAGCGGATCCTCGCGCAGGGGCTCGACCCCGCCGAGGTGCTGGTGCTCGCCCCGTCGCGCGCCGCCGCCACGCGCCTCCGCGACGAGCTCGCGCTCCGGGTCGGGGTGCCCACGCTCGGGCCGCTCGCGCGCACCGCCACCTCCGTCGCGTTCGAGGTGCTCGCGCGCCGCGCCGCCGAGACGGGCACCGAGCCGCCGCGGCTGCTCACGGGCGCCGAGCAGGACCAGATCATCGCCGACCTCCTCGCTGGGCACGAGGAGCTGGGCACGGGGCCCGCGTGGCCGGATCCGCTCGGCGTCGAGGTGCGGCGGCTCCGCGCCTTCCGCACGGAGCTCCGCGAGCTGCTCATGCGCGCCACAGAGGAGGGCGTGCGGCCGGATGCCCTCGCCGAGCTCGGCCGCGCGCACGACGTGCCCGAGTGGATCGCCGCGGCGGAGTTCGCCCGCGAGTACGAGGACGTCGTCGACTCCTTCCGCGGTGACCACCTCGACAGCGCGGAGCTGCTCGCCGAGGCCGTGCTGCTCGTGTCGCGCGGGGAGGCGCTTACGGGGATCCGGCTGGTCGTCGCCGACGACCTGCACGAGGCGACCGTCGCGACCCTCTCCCTCCTCCGGGCGCTCGCGGCGCGCGGCGCGGACGTCATCGCGTTCGGCGACCCGGACGTGGCGGCGGCCACCTTCCGCGGGGCGGAGGCGTCCGCGCTCGGCCGCCTCTCCACCGTGCTCGGACTGCCCGGCCTCCGCACGCTCGTGCTCGACCGGGTGCACCGCCAGCCGCCCGCGCTCCGGGCACTCACCTCGGCCGTCACCGCGCGCATCGGCGCGGCGGGCGCGGGTCGGCAGCGGCAGGCGGGATCCGCGCCCGGCCTCGTCGACGACGCCGACCCGATCCAGGTCATCGAGGCGCCGACGCGCGCCCTCGAGCTCGCCCGCCTCGCGCGGCGTCTCCGCGAGGAGCACCTGCTGGGCGGGGTGCCGTGGGCGCGCATGGTCGTGCTCGTGCGGTCCGGATCCCTCGTGCCCCAGGTCGCCCGCAGCCTCGCGACCGCCGAGGTGCCCACGCGCACGGCCGTCGCCGGGCGCGCGCTCCGCGACGACCTCGCCGCGCTCGCGCTCATCCGCGCGGTCGACGTCGTGCTCGGTCGCGTGCCGCTCACGCCGGACATCGCGGCGGAGCTCGCCACGGGTCCGCTCGGCGGCCTCGACGGGGTCCAGCTCCGCAGGCTCCGGCTCGCGATGCGCCAGGAGGAGCTCGCGGGCGACGGCCACCGGTCGAGCGACGAGCTCCTCGTCGAGGCCCTCGCCGCGCCCGGCCGGCTCGAGACGCTCGACCTCGCGCCCGCGCGTCGCCTCGCACGGCTCGCCCGCACGCTGCAGGGGGCCCGCGAGCTGGCAGCCGCCGACGGCACGATCGAGGAGCTGCTCTGGCACCTGTGGGAGGGCTCGGGGCTGGCGACGCCGTGGTTCGAGCAGGCGCTGCAGACGGGGATCGTCGCCGACCAGGCGAACCGCGACCTCGACGGCGTCGTCGCGCTCTTCACGGCCGCGCGGCGCTTCGTCGAGCGGAACCCGGGCCGTCCCGCGTCCGACTTCGTCGAGGAGCTGCTCGGCGCCGAGGTGCCCGAGGACACGCTGTCGCCCCAGCCGCTCGCCGACACCGTCCTCGTCGCCACGCCGTCCGCGGTGGTCGGCGCCGGGTACGAGGTAGTCGCGGTCGCCGCGCTCCAGGAGTGCGTGTGGCCGAACCTGCGGCTGCGCGGATCCCTGCTCCACCCCCCGCGCCTCTCCGCCGTCGCGCGCGGCCTCGACGGGGCCGACGTCGACGAGCGCGCCGAGGTCCTCGGCGACGAGCTGCGGATGCTCGCGCTCGCCGTCTCCCGCGCGTCCCGCGTCGTGGTCCTCAGCGCCACCGCCAACGACGAGGAGGCGCCGTCGCCGTTCCTGCGCCTCGTGCCGCCCGCGCCCGGCCAAGCGGAGGCGGAGGCCGGGGCCGAGGCGGGCCGCGTGGCGAAGGACGCGCCGGCCGCGCTGCGGATCCGGCCGGACCACCCGCTCTCGCTCCGCGGGCTCGTCGGCGCGCTCCGGCGCGAGCTGGCGGTCGTGCACCGCGACGCCGTGCTCCTCGACGACGGGCGCGTCGTGTCCGGCGACCGGACGGCACGGCGGCCGGCCGACGCGACCCGCGAGCGCGGTCTCGCCGCCGCGTCCGCCCTGGCCCGGCTCGCGGCGGAGGGCGTGACGGGCGCGGATCCGGCCGAGTGGTACGGCCTGCGCGAGCCCTCCACCACCGAGCCCGTCGTCGACCTGACCGACCCCGAGGCCCGCGTGCCCGTCTCGCCGTCGCGGCTCGAGGCCTTCGAGCGGTCGCCGCTCAACTGGTTCATCGACCAGGCGTCCGGCGGATCCACGAGCACCGCCATGGGCATCGGCACCATCGTGCACGCCGTCATGGAGGAGGCGAGCCTCGATCCCGACGCCGACCTCCGTCCGCCCGCCCTCGAGGCCCGCCTCGACGCGCGCTGGGGCGAGCTGCCGTTCGAGTCGCCGTGGGTGGGCGAGCGCGAGCGGCGGCAGGCGGGCGAGCTGATCGCGGGCGTCAGCGGCTACCTCCGCGACTTCGCCGCCGACGGCGGGCGCATGCTCGCGGCCGAGGGCGGCTTCGAGCTCGAGGTGGGCGTGGCGCGGCTGCGCGGGAAGATCGACCGCATCGAGCTGACGAAGGAGGGTGCGGTGGTCATCGTCGACCTCAAGACCGGACGCCACTACCCGACCCGCGCCGAGATCCCGGCGCACGCGCAGCTCGGCTCCTACCAGCTCGCCTTCACCGAGGGCTCCCTGGAGCAGGTGCCCGCCGAGGCGCCGTCGGGCGGCGCGAAGCTGCTGTACGTCTCGGGCGGCACGCGCGGCCTGCCGTACCGCGAGCTGCCGCAGGAGCCGCTCACGCGCGAGGAGCTCGACGGGTTCCGCGCGCGCATCGCCGAGGCCGCGGAGGGCATGGCGGGCGCGACCTTCGACGGCACGCCGGACCTGGGGGAGCGCGATCCGGGATCGGCCCGGCGGTACCGCATCCACCTCGTCCGGGCGGTGTCCGCGTGAGCGGCGTCGGCACGACCGGTGGGGCTCACGGCAACATGATCAGCGCGCAGCGCATCGCGGAGACGCTCGGCCTGCCGAGCCCCACCGAGCAGCAGCGGCGCGTCATCGAGTCGCCGCTGGAGCCCGGCCTCGTCGTCGCGGGCGCGGGCAGCGGCAAGACCGAGACGATGGCGAGCCGCGTCGTCTGGCTGCTGGCCAACGGGCACGTCGGGGTCGAGGAGATCCTCGGCCTCACCTTCACGCGCAAGGCCGCGGGGGAGCTCGGGGTGCGGATCCGCGCGCGCATCGAGCAGCTCCAGCAGGCGGGACTCGCGGCCGTGCCCGCGGATGCCTTCGCCACGCCCACCGTCCAGACCTACAACGCGTTCGCCAACGGCATCTTCCGCGACAGCGCGACCCTCATCGGCCGCGAGGCGGAGTCGGTCGTCCTCACGGAGGCGTCCGCGTGGCAGTTGGCGCGTCGCCTCGTCGTCGACAGCACCGACCCGCGGCTGCTCGAGCTCGGGCGCGGCGTGGATCCCATCACGCAGGCCGTCATCTCCCTCAGCCGCGCGATGAGCGAGAACGTCGCGGATCCGGCCGAGGTCGTGCGCCTCGCCGGGTCGTTCACGGGGCTCGCGGAGCTCCCGTTCGGATCCGCCCGCATCAGGAAGGCCCCGGCCGCCGACGCGGTCGCCTCCGTGGGCGCGCTGCCGCCGCTCGTCGACCTCGCCGTGCGGTTCCAGGAGGAGAAGACCCGGCGCGGGCTCGTGGAGTACAGCGACCAGGTCGCGTTCGCGCTCGCGATCTGCGAGCGCGTGCCGCAGGTCGTCGCCGAGCACCGGAAGCGCTTCCGCGTCGTGCTGCTCGATGAGTACCAGGACACCTCGGTCGTGCAGACCCGGCTCCTCTCGACGCTGTTCGGCGGCACGCCCGTCATGGCGGTGGGGGATCCGCACCAGTCCATCTACGGCTGGCGCGGCGCGAGCGCGGCGAACCTCGCGCGCTTCGGCGCCGACTTCGCGCCTGCCGGTGCATCCGCCGCCGACGTGCCGGTGTACGCGCTCTCGACCAGCTGGCGGAACCCGGCGTCCGTGCTCGGCGCCGCGAACCGCATCGTCGAGCCGCTCACGGCCGCATCGCGGATCCCCGTCGCGCGCCTCGAACCGCGCCCCGACGCGGGCGACGGGCACCTCGACGTCGCCTACGAGGAGACCATCGCCGACGAGGCCGCGAGCGTCGCCGCGTGGTTCGCCGACCTGCTGCGGCAGACCGGATCCGACGGCCGTCCCCGCTCGGCCGCCATGCTGTGCCGCTCGCTGAAGACCATCGAGCCGTTCACGACGGCGCTCGCCGACCGGGGCGTCCCGTTCCGCGTGCTCGGGCTCGGGGGGCTCCTCGACCAGCCCGCCGTGGTCGACCTGGTGTGCGTGCTCCGCGTGCTGCACGACCCCACCGCGGGCAGCGAGCTCGTGCGCCTCCTCACCGGCGCGCGCTGGCGCATCGGCACGAAGGACGTGCACGCGCTGTCCCGCGTCGCCTCCTGGCTCATGTCCCGCGACCACGCGCAGAAGCCGCTCGCCGAGGAGGTGCGCGACGGCCTGCGGGCCTCCGTGGTGCCCGACGAGGTCGGATCCGTCGTCGACGCGCTCGACTTCGTCGTCGGCGCCCGCGACGGCCACACGGCGCTCGCCGGCTTCAGCGACGAGGGCCTCGCGCGCCTCCGCGCCGCCGGCCGCCAGCTGCAGGTGCTGCGGTCCCGCGTCGGGCTCGACCTGGTGGACCTCGTCACGGTCGTCCAGCAGGAGCTGCTGCTCGACATCGAGGTGGCCGCCAACGAGACGGATCCGCTCGGCCGCGCGAGCCTCGAGGCCTTCACCGAGCAGGTGGCCGGCTACCTCCAGGGCGACTCCGCCGGCACGCTCGGCCCGTTCCTCGCCTGGCTCGCGGAGGCCGAGCGGCGCGACAACCTCGCGCCGCGCACCGAGGAGCCGGAGCCCGGCACCGTGCAGATCCTCACCATCCACGGCTCCAAGGGCCTCGAGTGGGACGTCGTCGCGGTGCCCCGCATGGTCGAGGGCGAGCTGCCCGGCACGCTGCGGGAGAAGAAGGGCTGGGTCGCGTTCGGCGCGCTGCCCTTCGAGTTCCGCGGCGACTCCGCCGAGCTGCCGTCGCTCGCCTGGCGCGGCGTGGAGACGCAGAAGGAGTTCGCCGAGGCGATGGAGGCGTTCGGCGAGGAGCTCGAGGAGCGGAACGCGGCCGAGCAGCGGCGCCTCGCGTACGTCGCGATCACGCGCACCCGGTCGGATCTGCTCCTCAGCGGCTCCTTCTGGTCGACGCAGCAGAAGCCGCGCGGGCCGGGGGCGTTCCTCCGCGAGATCCAGCAGGTGGGCCTCATCGCGCCCGACGCCCTGCCCGAGGCGCCCGAGCTCGAGGAGAACCCGCTCGAGCCCGGATCCGCGCGCGTCGCCTGGCCGCTGCCCCCGCTCGGGCCGCGCGAGGCCCGCGTGCGCGCGGCAGCCGGGGCCGTGGCCGGCGCGGATCCGGACGCGGAGACCGTCTGGACCCGCGACATCGACCTGCTCCTCGCCGAGCGCGACGCCCGCGCCCGCGACGCGGAGCTCGTCGACCTGCCCACGCGCATCCCCGCGTCGCGCTTCAAGGACTTCGTGAGCGACCCGGCGGGCGTCGCCGCGCGCCTGCGTCGCCCCATGCCCGAGCGGCCCTACCGGCAGACCCGGCTCGGCACGCTCTTCCACGGCTGGGTCGAGGCGCGCTACGGGCCCGCGGGCACGTCCGACGTCATCGACGCGTCCGGGGTCGAGCTCGACGCGGATCCGACCGAGCCGCCCGTGGAGCAGGAGGACCTCGACCGGCTGCGCGCCATCTTCGAGGCCAGCGAGTGGGCCAGCCGGAAGCCCGAGGAGGTAGAGGTAGAGATCCACATGGAGCTCGCCGGCCAGGTCGTCATCTGCAAGATCGACGCCGTGTTCCTCATCGACGGCCGCTACCGCGTCGTCGACTGGAAGACGGGGCGCACCCCGAAGGACGCGGCCGACCTCGAGCTCAAGCAGCTCCAGCTCGCGCTCTACCGCCTCGCGTTCGCGAAGTGGCGGGGCATCGACCCCGACCTCATCGACGCGGAGTTCTACTTCGTGGCGGACGACCGGTCGCTGAAGCCGGAGCGGCTCTACTCCGAGGAGGACCTCGTGGCGCTCTGGTCGGGCGCGCGCACGCCCGACGCGTCGCGCGCGCCGTCGGGGGAGACGGTGGGCTGAGGCCGGGAGTCGAGCATCTCCTCGACCTGGTCGACGTCCATCACGGGCAGCGTCTCGTGTGCGATGCGCTGGCCCTCGTCGGCGCGCACCGTGTCGACGAGTGCGCTGAGCATGTTGACGGCGTCGTCGATGATGCCCTGGTTGCGCGTGTCCGTCCCGTGCAGCAGCCAGCGGGCGATCTCGAGCTCCGCGTAGAGGAGCGCGCGCTGCTTGAGCTGGCGGTCCACCGTCACATGGTGCGCCTGGTTGTAGGCGCGGAAGACGCTCTCGGCCACGTGCTCGGCGCGCGCGCCCAGCACCCAGTGCAGGTCGTGCGCGGGGTCGGCCACGCGGAGCTCCGACCAGCCGATCATGCCGGTCACGTCGTCGCCGTCGACGAGGAACGAGGAGGCCTGCACGGCGCCGTTGACGACCGCGGGCTGGAACTGCCAGAGCGACTGGTCGTCGAGCGCCTCCTCCCAGCGGCTGAGCAGCAGGCTCGGCACGAGCGCGGTGGCCGCGGCCCGGTCGATGAGCGCCGCGGTCTGGCTGTGGATCTCCGCGGCCGAGAGCACGGGCAGCCCCGCGTCGGCGACGAAGCCGGTCGGCAGGCTGTGCACGGCGGAGACGGCGGCGCCGATGGAGCGCGCGAGGCCGTCGCCGGCGGGGATCTCGTCGAGCGAGATCACGCGGCCGGGCACGTGCCCGTAGACGAAGCCGCGGGTCGGCTTGATGGCCGCCTGCCCCAGGAACTCCGGCACCTGGAACGGCAGCCGCGAGCGGATCCCGGTGCTCAGCGCCCGGAGCGCCACGAGGTCGGCGGACTGCTCGGACTCGGCGGCCTGCGTGGTCGGGACGCGCACGAGGAGCTCGCGGCCGTCCTTCGTGGTGAGGAGCGCGGAGTCGAAGTCGCCCGCGCCGCCGGCCGTGAAGGGGGTGCTGCGGACCACGTCGAGCCCGGAGACGGCCGAGGTCGCCAACGCGGCTAGAGTGAGGTGGGATCTGGCCATGCCTTACAGGTTAGGTCGCTGGGAGCCCTCCGTCTCACCGCGCCACGCGCTTCCGGCCCCACACGCGCACCGTGGGCGGACCATCGGCACCGCCGTCTCTGCCCTTCGGCCCGTCCGCCCCCGAAGTCGATTGGTCACCCGTGCTCGACAGCTTCCTCTCCCGCCTGCCCCTGTCCCGCGAGGGCGTCGACCGCGACGGCCTGCACCGCGACTCGCCCGCTCTCTTCGACGAGCTGTGGGCGGATCCCGCCACCCGCGTCCTCGCCCTGCACGGACACCGCGCGCTGGGCTCCGTCGCCGACGGCCGCGCCGCGCTCGACCTGCTGCCGGTGGACCGCGTCACCGCCGCGACCGTGCGCATCTACCTCGGCCGCAGCACCATCGCGCACGAGGGCGAGCCGGTCGGCACGCCCGTCGTCGCCGCGGTCCTCACGGACGCCGCGGCGGCTGAGCTCGCGCCCGCCGAGGAGCGCTGGCTGGAGCTGCGCACGACCGCGACGCAGCTCGACGACCGCGATGCCGCCCTGTTCACGGGCGCGCTCGCCACGGCGAACTGGCACGCCTCCCACCCCTTCTCGCCGAAGACGGGCGAGCCGACCGTCGTCGAGCAGGGCGGCTGGGTGCGGCGCGCGCCCTCCGACGGCTCGCAGGTCTTCCCGCGGACCGACGCCGCGGTGATCATGGGCGTCGTCGATGCGGACGACCGCCTGCTCCTCGGCGCCAACGCCATGTGGGGCGGCGACCGCTACTCGCTGCTCGCGGGTTTCGTCGAGCCGGGGGAGTCGTTCGAGGCGGCGGTGAAGCGCGAGGTGCTCGAGGAGTCCGGCGTCACCGTCGAGGATCCCCACTACCTGGGCAGCCAGCCGTGGCCGTTCCCCGCGTCCGTGATGGTCGGCTTCCTCGCGCGCGTCTCTGCCACCAGCGGGCCCGCGACGCCCGACGGCGTCGAGATCATCGACCTGCGCTGGTTCAGCCGCGAGGAGCTCCGCGCGTCGCTCGGCGAGATCGCGCTGCCGGGCCCGTCGTCCATCGCGCGCGCCATCATCGAGGAGTGGTACGGCGGGCCCCTCGAGGACGGCGAGCGGGAGTGGTGATCCGCCGATCGTGACCGACCAGCTCGTCCCCGGCACGCCCGGGCGCGACCCCTACGGGTCCGCTGCGCCCGGCGCCCTGCCGGCTCCCGTCTCCCTCGGCCCCGCTACCGCGACCGCGGACGAGGTCGAGGTCGAGGCGCCGTCCGCGGAGTCCCTGCTCGAGGCCCTCGACGACCAGCAGCGCCTCGCCGCGCAGGCGCTCCTCGGCCCCGTCGTCGTCCTCGCGGGCGCCGGCACCGGCAAGACGCGGGCCATCACGCACCGCATCGCCTACGGGATCCAGGCGGGCGTCTACCCGCCCAACCGCGTGATGGCGCTGACCTTCACGTCGCGCGCCGCGGCCGAGCTGCGGGGGCGCCTGCGCGAGCTCGGCGCCGGTCCCGTCGCGGCCCGCACCTTCCACGCCGCGGCCCTCAAGCAGCTCAACTTCTTCTGGCCGCAGGTGGTCGGCGGCACCATGCCTCGTCTCATCGAGAGCAAGGGGCGCATGCTCGGGCACGCCGCCGAGTCCCTCCGCCTCCGCCTCGACACCGCCGCCCTCCGCGACATGGCCGCCGAGGTCGAGTGGCGCAAGGTCTCGATGATCTCCGTCGAGGAGTACGGCCTCGCCGCGCGCACGAGCCGGACGCTGCCCCCGCAGCTCGACGCCGACCAGGCCGTGGCGCTGCTCCAGGCCTACGAGGACATCAAGGACCAGCGCCGCCAGCTCGACTTCGAGGACGTGCTGCTCGCCACCGCGGGCATGATCGAGGCGGAGCCCTGGGTCGCACAGCAGGTGCGCGAGCAGTACCGCTTCTTCGTGGTCGACGAGTACCAGGACGTCTCGCCGCTGCAGCAGACGATCCTCGACCTCTGGATGGGCGACCGCCGCGACCTCTGCGTGGTCGGCGACGCGAGCCAGACCATCTACTCGTTCGCGGGCGCCAAGAGCGCGTACCTCCTCGACTTCGCGTCGCGCTTCCCCGAGGCCACCGTCGTGCGGCTGGAGCGGAACTACCGGTCGACCTCGGGCATCACGGAGGCGGCGAACCGGCTGATGCGCGGGCGGCCCGGCGCGCTCACGCTCGTCTCGGCGGACGCGGATCCCGACGGCGACGGCACGGGCGCGTCTTCCGCCCGCGCCACCAAGGGCCGCGGATCCGCCGCGGTGCCCGGCCGCGGCGAGGGCTTCCGCGCGCCGCAGGTGAGCGCGTTCCCGTCGGACGGCGCCGAGGCCCGGGCCATCGCCGGCGCCATCGCCCAGCAGATCTCCTCGGGCATCGCGCCGGAGGACATCGCCGTGCTCTACCGCATGAACGGCCAGTCGGCGGTGCTCGAGCAGGCGCTCGGTGACGCGGGCGTGAGCTACCAGGTGCGCGGATCCCAGCGCTTCTTCGACCGCCCCGAGATCAAGCAGGCGCTCCTCGCGCTCCGCGGCGCGTCCGTCTCCATCTCCGGCGAGCCGCTGTTCAAGTCGGTGAGCGACGTGCTCCGCGGCCTCGGCTGGAGCCAGCAGCCGCCCGAGCAGCAGGGCGCCGTGCGCGACCGCTGGGAGTCCCTCGACGCGATCATGGGCCTCGCCGAGCGGATGCCCGCGGGCAGCACCTTTCGAGCCTTCACCGACGAGCTGCTCGAGCGCCAGGCCGGCCAGCACGAGCCCACCGTCTCCGCGGTCACGCTCGCGACGCTGCACTCCGCCAAGGGCCTCGAGTGGGAGCACGTCTACCTGATGGGGCTCAGCGAGGGGCTCGTGCCCATCAGCTACGCGCAGACGCTCGAGGCGGTCGACGAGGAGCGGCGCCTCCTCTACGTGGGGATCACCCGCGCGCGGTCCGGGCTCCGGCTGTCCTGGAGCCGGAGCGGACCGCACCGATCGGGTCAACGGGAGCCGTCGCGGTTCCTGGCAGAGCTCGACACCCGCATCGCGGGTGGGGGCGCGAAGCGCGGCGCGTGATCCGGCCCGACCGCACGTCGAGCACCGCCTGGTGGGTGGCGAGCGCGTTCTCGCCCGTCGTCAGCAGCCGGTCGGCGGGCCGCGCGGCGAGGGCGGCGAGCTCCGTCGGCACGAGCCCCGCCTCGGATCCGCTGTCGCGCCCGAGCAGCTGGGTCGCGATGGCGGGCCAGGCGGGATCCGCGTCGCGTCGCCCGAGGTCGAGGCAGTAGCAGCAGACCGTGCGTCCGGGCTCGACCAGCGGCCCGACGACGGCGTGCCGGTCGCCGAGGACGACCGGCAGGTGCGGCACGTCCTCCCGGGACCAGCGCCCGTAGACGGCCGGCGCGATGGCGAAGTGCGCGACGATCACGGCGAGGGCGGTGCGCGGGTCCGCGTCGTCGGCCATCCGCCGGGGTGCGACGTCGTGCCCGGCGCGGGCGAGGGCGTCGGCGATGCGATCCGCGGTCGCACCTCCGCCGACGACCGCGACCGGGCCGGTCCGCGCCCGGCGGGTGGTGGTGGCATCGAGGCCGGACGGGGATCCCCCGTCGCGTGGCGGGAGGAGCGCCGGCCGCACCAGGTCGAGCAGCTGCGTGACGTGCGCGGGGCCCGCGCCCTCCGTCGCCGCGATCATGTCGAGGCCTCCGCGGCTGATGCCGTGCACGAGCGCGTCGAGGAGCCGCTCGTCGAGCCGCGACACGGCGCTCAGCACCACGGGCGGGCGGTCGACGCCGAGCTGGAGGGAGTCCGGCGTGCGCCAGACGAGCGGGAGACGGGGATCGAGTCGGATGGCCATGGGCGCGGAGATTGCCCGACGGGCGCGGCTCGCGGGGAGCGCGTCCACAGGCCCGACGCGGGGATGCGGGGCCGGGTCGACGTGCGAGAGGCCGGCACCGCGGTCGCGGTGCCAGCCTCTCCGGAGGGTGCGGGTCGGACGTCAGACGGGACGCGGATCCGTCCCGGGCGCGTCGTCCGGACCGTCGCCCGGCATCTCGCCCGGCTCGGTCGCCCGACCCTGGCCGTCCTCCAGGGGGCGGCCGGCGTCGGATCCGCTTAGCAGGTCCTCGAGCGCCTGGTCGACCTCGTCGGGCTCGGGCTCGTCCTGGGTGAGGCGCGCGACGAGCGCGTGCGGCGCGTCGATGTCCTCGGAGGTGGGCAGCACGTCGGGGTGAGACCAGAGCGCGTCGCGCTGCTCGGCGCCGACGCCGTCGGAGACGGCCTGCCACATGGCCGCGGCTTCGCGGAGGCGGCGGGGCCGGAGCTCGAGGCCGACGAGCGTCGCGAACGCGGACTCGGCGGGACCGCCCGTCGCGCGGCGGCGGCGCACGGTCTCGGCGATGGCGGACGCGCGGGGGAGCCGCACGGTCGCAGCCGCCGTGACCACGTCCACCCAGCCCTCGATGAGCGCGAGCATGGTCTCGAGGCGCGCCAGGGCGGCGAGCTGCGCCTCCGTCTTCGGCGGGATGAGGGATCCGTCGACCATCGCCTGGCGGAGCTCCTCCGGGTTCGACGGGTCGAACCCCTCCGCGAGCGACTCGAGCCGCTCGGTGTCGATGTGCACGCCCTTCGCGAACTCCGTGATCGAGGAGATGAGCTGCAGCCGCAGCCAGCGGGCGTGGCGGAACAGGCGCGCGTGGGCGAGCTCGCGCACCGCGAGGTAGATCTGCACCTGGTCGTCGGAGACGTCGAGCCCCGAGCCGAACGCCTGGACGTTCTGCGGGAGGAGCGCGGCCTGCTGGTCGTCGAGGAGCGGGATGCCGACGTCGCCGCCCGAGACCACCTCGGTGGACAGCCGCCCGACCACCTGGCCGAGCTGCACGGCGAAGAGCGTGCCGCCGAGGTTCCGCATCATGCGGCCGGCGCCCGCGACCATGCCCTGCATCTCCTCGGGCGCGTTCTGCTGGAGCACCTCGGTGAGCGAGTCGGCGATGCTGAGGGCCACGGGCTCGGCGAGCTGCGTCCACACGGGCATCGTGAGCTCCGTCCACTGCGCGCGGGTGATGAGGCGCGGCGCGACGGTGAGCTGGCTGACGTAGGTGACCTCGTCGAGCCAGAGCGCGGCGACCTGGAACGCCTGGTCGAGGGGCGCGGACGCCGCGGCGGTGACCTGCGTCTGGTCCTTCGCGGCGAGCTGGCGGGCGCCCTCGCGGGCGACCTTCCAGTCGACGCCGTCGCCGGTGTTCGCGAGCGCGCCCTGCAGCTGCGCGAGGAGCTGGCGCACCATCTCCGGGTCCTGCGGCAGGCCTGCCGCACCGGCGAGCTTGTCGGGGTCGATCTGCCCGTCGGCGCCGAGGAACCGCTCCAGCATGCGCCGGAACTCGTCCTCGGGATTCGGGGTGGGCTCGTCGGCCATGGAGGGTCTCCCGGGGGTTCGAGGGGGTCCGGATCGCGGTGCCGCGGCCGGTGGATCCACGCTAGCCCGCGCCCACGGGAAACCCATCCGCATTCGCCTAGGCTGAGCCCTCGCGTCTTCCGCCCGCCGCGAACAGCGGCCAGCGGGCCGCCTCGACACCCGTCGTCCGGCCGCCTCCCGGCCCGACGCGCCCCCGAACCCGAGGACATCCGGATGAGCCTGTTCGCCCAGCACGCCCCCCGCGCACCCCGGCCTGCGCGCCGCCGTCGTGTCGGCCGCGTGCTGGCCGGCACCGGCGCCGTGCTCGCCCTCGCCCTCGGCCTCATGCCGTCGCCGTACGTCATCGAGCAGCCGGGTCCCGTGTTCGACACCCTGGGCACGAGCGACCACGAGGGCACCGAGCGTCCCCTCATCTCCATCCCCGACCGCACCACGTACCCGACCGACGGTCGGCTCGACATGCTCACGGTCAGCGTCGTGGGCAACCCCGCGCAGCGCCCGGACTGGTTCTCGGTGGTCTCCGCCTGGCTCGACCCGACCCGGAGCGTCGTGCCGATGGAGGCCGTGTTCCCCGCCGAGCAGACCGCGGAAGAGCGCGACGCCCAGAACCAGGTCCAGATGACCGACTCGCAGCAGGACGCGGTCGCGGCGGCCCTCACCGAGCTCGGCATCCAGGTGCCGCGCACCCTCCAGGTGCAGAGCATCCTCGACGGGTCCCCGGCCGCCGGGCCCCTCCGCACCGGCGACGCGATCCGCACGGTCGACGGCCAGGACGTCGTCGACCTCGCCGACCTCCAGGCGCGCGTCGCCGCCGCCGGCACGAGCACGCCGCTGTCCTTCGGGATCACGCGCGACGGCCAGGAGAGCACGGTCGAGGTCACGCCCGCGGAGCGCGACGGCCGCCCCGTCATCGGCATCGTCACCTCCACCTCCTACGAGTTCCCGTTCGAGGTCGACATCCAGCTCGACGACGTCGGCGGGCCGAGCGCCGGCATGATGTTCGCGCTCGGGATCATGGACAAGCTCGAGGAGGGCTCGCTCACGGGCGGCAAGGCCATCGCGGGCACGGGCACGATCGACGCGGCCGGCGACGTCGGCCCCATCGGCGGGATCCGGCAGAAGCTCTACGGCGCCGAGCGCGCGGGAGCCGAGTACTTCCTCGCGCCCGCCGACAACTGCGACGAGGTGCGCGGGCACGTCCCCGACGGCCTGCGCGTCTTCTCCGTCTCGACGCTCGACGACTCGCTCGCGGCGCTCGCGGCCATCTCCACGGATGGCGACCTGGACGCGCTGCCCACCTGCTGAGGACGACGGCGGCCGGTGCACGAGAGGTGCGCCTTACCAGACGGGAACCCCTGATCGCTCGCAGGGACCTGGCAACCGCCCCGCCTAGGATGAGGACTCCGCTGTCCTACGACTCTGAGGCACATCTGTGACTAGCACATCCGCCCGGCCCGCCAGACGGAGCCGAGCCCCCCTCGCCATCACCGCGGCCATCATCGCCGCCCTCGTGATCGCGTTCTTCATCTTCGCCGGCTTCTACGCGGACGTGCTCTGGTACGACCAGCTGGGCTACCTGGGCGTGCTGCTCACGCAGTGGGGCGCGGGCATCGCGCTGTTCTTCATCGGGTTCCTTGCCATGGCGATCCCGGTGTTCGTCAGCATCCAGGTCGCGTACCGCTCGCGGCCCGTCTACGCGAAGCTCAACTCGCAGCTCGACCGCTACCAGCAGGTCATCGAGCCGCTGCGCCGCCTCGCCATGTTCGCGATCCCCGCGGTGTTCGGCCTCTTCGCCGGCGTCTCGGCCTCGAGCGGCTGGCAGCGCACGCTGCTGTGGCTGAACCGCACGCCCTCCGGCACGACCGACCCGCAGTTCGGGCTCGACACGTCGTTCTACCTGTTCGAGCTGCCCTTCTACCACGCGGTCGTCGGCTTCGCCTCGGCCGTCGTCATCATCTCCATGCTCGGCGTCCTCGCCACGAGCTACCTCTACGGCGCTGTGCGGTTCACGGGCCGCGAGGTGCGCATCTCGAAGAGCTCGCGCATCCAGATCGCGATCACGGCTGGCGTCTACTTCCTGCTCCAGGGCGTGAGCATCTGGCTCGACCAGTACTCGTCCGTGGTCAACACGGCCAACGGCGGGCTGTTCACCGGTGCTGCGTTCTCCGACGTGAACGCCGTGATCCCCGGCCGCACGATCCTCGCCGGCATCGCCGTCGTCGTCGCCGTAATGTTCATCATCACCGCGGCCATCGGCCGCTGGCGCCTGCCCATCATCGGCACCGCGGGGCTCATCGTGGCCAGCATCCTCATCGGCACGGCCTACCCGGCCATCGTGCAGCGCTTCCAGGTCGAGCCGAACGAGCGCTCGCTCGAATCGCCCTTCTACGAGCGCAACATCGAGGCGACCCGAGCGGCGTACGGCCTCGCGGACATCGAGGAGATCCCCTACGACGCGACCACGGACACCACGCCGGGCGCGCTCCGCGAGGACGCCGCGACCACCGCGAACATCCGCATCCTCGACCCCGCCGTCGTGGGCGACGCCTTCAGCCAGCTGCAGCAGTTCCGGCAGTACTACCAGTTCGGCGACAACCTCGACGTCGACCGGTACCAGATCGACGGCCGCGTGCAGGACACGGTGGTCGCGGTCCGCGAGCTGAGCCCCACCAACACGGGCACGTCGTGGGTCAACCAGCACCTCGTCTACACGCACGGCTACTCGCTCGTGGCGGCGTACGGCACGCAGCGCACCTCCGACGGCCAGCCCGTGTTCCTCGAGTCGGGCATCCCGGCCTCGGGCGACCTGGGCGACTTCGAGCCGCGCGTGTACTTCGGCGAGGACTCGCCCGACTACTCCATCGTCGGCGGCCCCGAGTCGGGCGACAAGGTCGAACTCGACTACCCGTCCGGCGTCGACGGCGCGGACGAGACGTACACGACGTTCCAGGGCGACGGCGGGCCGAAGGTCGACAACGTCTTCAAGCGCCTCATCTACGCCCTCAAGTTCCAGTCGGAGCAGATCTTCCTGGCCAACCAGATCAACGACCAGTCGCAGATCCTCTACGACCGCGACCCGGCGGAGCGCGTCGGCAAGGTCGCGCCGTACCTCACGGTCGACAAGGACCCGTACCCCAGCGTCGTCGACGGGCGCGTGGTCTGGATCGTCGACGGCTACACGACGAGCGACCAGTACCCGTACTCGCAGCACAACGACATGAGCCGCCTCATCGCCGACTCGCAGCAGACGCAGCCGCTCGTGCCGACGGACCGGATCAACTACATCCGCAACTCGGTGAAGGCCACGGTCGACGCGTACGACGGCAAGGTCACGCTCTACGCGTGGGACACCGACGACCCGATCCTCAAGACGTGGCAGAAGGTGTTCCCGTCGACGCTCAAGCCGATCGCGGACATCTCGGGCGAGCTCATGAGCCACCTGCGCTTCCCGGCCGACATGTTCAAGGTGCAGCGCGCGGTGCTCGGCAAGTACCACGTGACCGACCCCGGCTCGATCTACTCGAACCAGGACCTCTGGACCACGCCGAACGACCCCACCGCCACCACCGAGGCGGGCACGCCGGCGAGCCTCCAGCCGCCGTACTACCTGACGATGCAGATGCCGGGTCAGGACTCCCCGCGGTTCTCCCTCTACTCGACGTTCATCCCACCTGCCACGCAGGACACCTCGAGGAGCGTGCTCACGGGCTACCTCGGGGTCGACTCCGACGCCGGCAGCACGGCGGGGGAGAAGGCAGCGGACTACGGGAAGCTGCGCCTGCTGACGCTGCCGAACGACGACACCATCCCGGCGCCGACGCAGATCCAGAACAACTTCAACTCCGACACGAACGTGGCGAACCAGCTGAACCTGCTGGAGCGCGGCGGGCGGACGAGCGTGGTCCGCGGAAACCTGCTGACGCTCCCCGTCGGCGGCGGTCTGCTGTACGTGCAGCCGGTGTACGTGCGGTCAACGGGCGATACGAGCTACCCGCTGCTCCGCAAGGTGCTCGTGGCGTTCGGCGACAAGATCGCGTTCGAGGACACGCTCGATGCGGCCCTCGACAGCATCTTCGAGGGCGACTCGGGTGCCACCGCCGGTGACGAGGACGTCGTGCCCACGACGCCCGCGGACGGTGCGGCGGGGGACGGGTCCACCGACGGCGCGACCGACGGGGGCACTGGATCCACGCCCACGCCCGCGCCGACCGCATCGCCGGCGGCTCCCGCGCAGGACGTGCAGGCGGCGCTCGACGCGGCGAACACGGCGCTGCAGGAGCGCCAGGCCGCGTACGCGTCCGGCGACCTCGTCGCTGCCGCGCAGGCGGACCAGCGGTTCACCGAGGCGGTGCAGCGCGCGTACGAGCTGAGCCAGCAGCAGTAGCGCTCAGCGCCTCACGATCACGGCCCCGGCGGCCCCGCGATGCGGGTGCTGCCGGGGCCGTCGTCGTGCGGGTGGTGGATCCGGGCTGTCGCTCCGCCGTGGTCATGAGCACGTCAGAGGTCTGGTATTGTATTCCTCGTAGCGCGGGGTGGAGCAGTTCGGTAGCTCGCTGGGCTCATAACCCAGAGGTCGTAGGTTCAAATCCTGCCCCCGCAACAAGATGAAGGCCCGGTCTCCTGGAGACCGGGCCTTCTGCGTTCCCGGACGCTCGTCCGGTGGACCGGCGCCACGCGGACCGCGCATCCCCGGCGAGGATGGACCCGATCGCCTCCGACGGGGCCGGCGCGACGGAGGCGAGATGGAGAGCACACGGCAGGCGCGGTCGTCCTCCTCAACGGCGTTCCCGGCAGCGGCAAGTCCCACGTCGCCCGGCGTCTGGTGGACGCCTGCCCCGGGTGGTTCCTCCTGGACATCGACGTGCTCCGCACCTCCATCGGCGGGTGGGCGGACGACTTCGGTCGGGCCGGTCGCATCGTCCGGCCCATCGCCCACGCGATCGTGCGGAGCGTCGTCCGCGACGGCGGCACGGTCGTCGTGCCGCAGCTGCTCGACGACGAGGACGAGCTGGCGGGTCTGGCTGCTCAGGCGCGCGGCGCGGGCGGCCGTGTGACGCACGTCGTGCTCGACGTGCCCCTGGACGAGTGCTGGCGACGCCTGCAGGCGCGGGCCGCGGGTCACGACCCGTCCCGCGGCTCAGCCGGGTCGTGGACGAGGCCCTGACACGGGCGGGCGGTCGGAGGCACCTCGACGAGCTCGATGCGCGGGTGCGCGCCCTGCGGCGCGACGGCGCTCCTGCGCATCGCATCGACGGAGCGGACGCGCGCCGCGCTCTGGCCGCGCTGATGGACCTGCTCGCGGAATAGCGGGCGGACCTCAGCGGCCGCGGCGCCCCGGGACGAGCGCCTGCGCGAGGGGGAAGACGGAGACGACCATCAGCACGGTGCCGAGCACCTCGTCGTCGGGGCGGAGGAGCACGCCGCCGGCGAGGAGGCCACCGAAGACGAGGGCGGAGACCGCGCGGCGGAGGGTGCGCTCCAGGGCGCCGACGCGGCGCTCGAGCGTCGGGTCGCTGATCGGGAGGGCGCCGTCGTCGATGCGGGTGAGGAGCGCGTCGAGGCGGCCGGGGAGGCGGGCGAGCGTGCCCGCGGTGTCGGAGACGCGCGTGCCGATGTCGCGCACGACGTTGCCGCGCTCCTCGCGAATGAGGCGCGCCGCGTACGGCTCGACCGAGTCCCACAGGTTGAACGCGGGATCCAGCGCACTGCACACGCCCGACGTCAGCGACATGGCGCGGATGATGAGGAGGAAGTCGTCCGGCAGCTGGAACGGCAGGGTGCGCACCACCTCCTGGAACTCGTTGGCGAAGGCGCGGAACTCCCGCGGATCCACCTCGCGCAGCTCCGCGAAGCCCAGGCCGCCGAAGCGGGCGAAGAGCCGGGTCATGGCGAGCTCGAGCTGCGTGGTGTCGGCGGAGGGGAGGAGCACTCCGATGTCGCGCGCCGCGTCCACGAGGCCCTTGCCGTCGCGCGAGGCGGCGGCGATGAGCATTTTGCGGAGTCCGCGGCGGGTGCTCGGCGGGACCTCGCCCATCATCCCGAAGTCGATGAACGTGAGCGTCCAGCCCTGCTCGACGGAGCCGTCCGTCACGGGCGTGACGAAGACGTTGCCGGGGTGCGGATCCGCGTGGAAGAAGCCGTCGGCGAAGAGCTGGTCGAACATGACCGCGGCGAAGACGGGCGCGACGTCGACCGGGTCGATGCCGGCCGCGAGGAGCCCGGCGTGGTCGGTGATCTTGATCGCCGTCACGTCCTCGAGCGTGAGCACGCGGCGGGTGCTGCGCTCCCAGACGATCTCGGGCACGGCCACGCGGTCGTCCGAGGCGAACATCTCCTGGAAGCGCGCAGAGCTGCGGGCCTCGTGCAGGTAGTCGATCTCCTCGAGGCTCGTCTCGGCGAACTCCTCCACGAGCGCCGGCGCGTCCACCCGGTCGGACACGAGGCGGACGTGCGTGAGCCAGCCGCCGATGCGGCGGAGGGCGGCCAGGTCGATCCGGACGATGTCGTCGATGCCCGGCCGCTGCACCTTGATGACGACACCCGTGAGGCCCGTGTCGGCGGAGTCGATCGGGCCGAGGACGGCGCGGTGCGCCTGGCCGAGCGACGCGGCGGCGACGGGCGTCTCGTCGACCCAGGCGAAGGCGTCGGCGAGCGGCATGCCGAGCTCGCGTTCGGCCAGCGCCCGGATCTCGGGGAAGGGCACGGCCGGCACCTCGTCCTGCAGGTCCTCGAGCTCCGCGGTGATCTCGGGCGGGAGCACGTCGAGGCGCGACGACATGAACTGGCCGACCTTGATCATGAGCCCGCCGAGCTCGACGGCGAGGACGCGGAAGCGTCGGGCGAAGAGCTTCATGCGCCGCGTGCGCGTGCGGTCGGCGATGCGACGGAGGCCGACGCGGGGCAGGAACAGCTCGTACCACCACGTGACGGCGAGGTTCCACGCGGCGAAGCGGAGGATGCGGCGGTAGCGGGCGCGCGTCTCCGGGGCGTCGGCCTCGGGATCCGCCCCGGGCGCGGTGCCGGCCGTGGCCGCGGTCACTCCCGGGCGAGGATCGCGTAGAGGCGGCGGCGGGCCGCGTCGAGCTCGGTGACGGCCTCGGCGACCTGCGCCGGGGTGCCCGTGCGCTGCACCTGGGCCGCGGCCTGGGCGAGCGATAGCCCGGCCTTGGGGAGGGCGGAACGGTCGTGGCGGTCGTGCGCGTCGTGTCCGTGGGACGCGTCGGCCCACGGCGCGGTGATGCCGTCGCGGGCGATCGTGGCGCGGCCGGACTCCGTCAGCGCGTAGACCTTGCGGCCGTCGGTGGTCTCGGCCGCGATGAGGCCCTCGTCGGTGAGGAGCTGGAGCGTGGGGTACACGGATCCGGCGTTCGGGGTCCAGGCGCCGGCGGTGCGCTCCTGGATCTCGTGGATGATGCGGTAGCCGTGCATGGGCTCCTCGGCGAGGAGCGCGAGCACCGCGTGGCGCACATCGTGCGGGCCGGCACCGTGACCGGCGTCATGCCCGGCGGTTGTGCCGTCGCGCTTCTCGAAGCGGGCGCGGAGCGACTCCATCGCCTGCCACACGCCGTCGGCGGCGTCTCCGAATGCGGATCCTGCGGACGGGGACGTTGCGGCCATGACGAGCTCCTTGCTGTGGGACGTGCGCGGTCCTCCCGACGATAGGCCGCGCACCTGGTCGCGGACCCGGGAGGGGCCCGTTCGTCAGCGAGCCGACAGGTCCGGGAGGTGGGGAGCGACGGGACGCGTCAGCCGACGGCCTGCGCGAAGCCGTTCGCCGGATCCGCGAGGTGCGCCAGACTCGCGGGGAGCTCCCGGCCCTTCGCGCTCATCGACTGCGCGTACAGCCGGCCGGCGCGGTACGACGAGCGCACGAGCGGTCCGGCGAGCACGCCGAGGAAGCCGATGGCCTCGGCTTCCGCCTTGATCTCCACGAACTCCTCCGGCCGCACCCAGCGCGCGACCGGCAGATGCCGCGGCGACGGCCGCAGGTACTGCGTGACGGTGATGATGTCGCAGCCCGCGTCGTGCAGGTCGGCAAGGGCCTCGGACACCTCCTCGCGCGTCTCGCCCATGCCGAGGATGAGGTTGGACTTCGTGATGAGGTCGGCGTCGCGCCCCTGCGTGATCACGTCGAGGGAGCGCTCGTACCGGAATGCCGGCCGGATCCGCTTGAAGATGCGCGGCACCGTCTCGACGTTGTGCGCGAAGACCTCGGGCCGGGACGAGAAGACCTCGGCGAGGAGGTCGGGGTTCCCGGAGAAGTCGGTCGCGAGGATCTCGACGCCCGTGCCGGGGTTGTCCGCGTGGATACGCCGCACGGTCTCCGCGTGCAGCCACGCGCCCTCGTCGGGGAGGTCGTCGCGCGCCACACCCGTGACGGTGGCGTAGCGGAGCCCCATCCGGCGCACCGAGTCGGCGACGCGGCGCGGCTCGTCGGTGTCGTAGTCGGCGGGCTTGCCGGTGTCGATCTGGCAGAAGTCGCATCGGCGCGTGCACTGGGATCCGCCGATGAGGAACGTGGCCTCGCGGTCCTCCCAGCACTCGTAGATGTTGGGGCACGCCGCCTCCTGGCAGACGGTGTGCAGGTCCTCGGTCTTCACGAGCTGCTGGAGGGCCTGGTACTCCGGCCCCATGCGGGCCTTCGTCTTGATCCACTCCGGCTTCCGCTCGATGGGCGTCTCGGCGTTGCGGACCTCGAGGCGGAGCATGCGGCGACCCTCGGGCGCGGCGCTCATGCGCGGGCCCCGGCGGCGGAGGGGAGGGCGGGCGTTGCGGGCATGGCGGATCCGTTCGAGAGGGCGCGCACGAGGTGCGGGCGGAGGAGGGGGACGACGTCGGCCGGCGTCACCGTGCGGCCGAGGACGCGGCTCAGGGAGGTGACGCCGGCGTCGCGGATCCCGCACGGGACGATGCGGTCGTAGGCGTCGAGCGCGTTGCTGCAGTTGAGGGCGAAGCCGTGCATCGTGACCCGCTCGGCGACGCGGACGCCGATGGCGGCGACCTTCTCGTCGCGGGGCGTGCCGTCGGGGGCGGTGCCGCGGATCCAGACGCCGGAGCGGCCGTCGACGCGGCATGACGCGATGCCGAGCTCGGCGAGGAGGGCGATGAGCGCGTCCTCGAGGCGGCGCACATGGGCCACGACGTCGAGGGGCTCCGGCAGCCGGACGATCGGGTAGCCGACGAGCTGTCCCGGCCCGTGCCAGGTGATGCGTCCGCCGCGGTCGACGTCGATGACCGGCGTGCCATCGCGCGGCCTGTCGTCCGGCTCCGTGCGTCGCCCCGCGGTGTACACGCTGGGGTGCTCGAGGAGGATGACGGTGTCCTGCGCCCGGCCCGCGACGACGTCGGCATGCAGGGCACGCTGACGCTCGAGGGCCTCGATGTACGGCACGGAGTTGGCGCTTAGCCCCGTGACGACGATGTCGACCACGCCGTCAGTGTAGGCGGGCGATCCGCGGCGGGCGAGGGTGCGCGCGGCCCGGTCGCGTTGCGGGGGAGGCGCGCGGGGCGGAGGATCGACCTCGATGACCGACTCCTCCGCACCCGCCGTCCCCGACCGTCCCGTCCGCGCCGCGCGGACGCAGCACGTGCTGGAGGTGGTCCGCGCCGAGCGACTCACCCCGCACCTCGTGCGCGTGCACCTCGGCGGCGAGGGGATGCGGGCGCTGCTGGAGCGGGCCGCCCCCGAGCGGCTCGCCGCGACCGACGCCTATGTGAAGCTGATGCTGCCGCCGCGGGGATCCGGGCTCACGCCGCCGTACGACCTGCCCGCCCTCCGCGAGACGCGGCCGGCCGAGGCGCTGCCGGCGGTGCGGACCTACACGCTGCGGCACGCGGATCCGGCCGCCGGCACCTGCGCGATCGACTTCGTCGTGCACGGGGACGAGGGGCTCGCGGGCCCCTGGGCGGCGTCCGCGCAGCCCGGCGACCTGCTCGCGGCGAGCGGCCCCGGTGGGATGTACCGGCCGAGCGAGGACGCCGCGATCGCGCGCGTCCTCCTCGGCGACGACTCCGCCGTGCCCGCCATCGCCGCGGCGCTCGCCGCCATGCCCGCCGACGCCACCGGGGTCGCGCTCCTCGAGGTCGACGGCCCGGACGACGAGCTCCCGCTCGCGCACCCCTCGGGCGTCGCCGTGCGCTGGATCCACCGCTCGCGCACGCCCGACGCCGTGCCGGGCGCGCCCCTCGTCGCCGCGGCCCGCGCGCTCGAGCGTCCCGACGGCGAGGTGGAGGTCTTCGCGCACGGCGAGCGCGGGGCGATGAAGGAGCTGCGGGCGGTCCTCCAGGACGGCTGGGGCATCGACCGCCGCGCCCTCTCGCTCTCCGCCTACTGGGCGCTCGGCCGCGCCGAGGACCGCTTCCAGGCGGAGAAGCGCGAGCCGGTGGGGGTGATCTTCGGGGAGTGAGGGGCGTGCCCCCGCAACGGGGGCGCGGGCGCCGATCGTCCACCCCGGACGTGCCTGTGGAATGCAAGTGATTCTTTTCCAGCTCCAACCCTATTCTCAGCTTCGCGAGCGCCCGGCGGTCGCGGATGCGGGTGCCTGATCCGTCTGCTCGAAAGGGAGCACTCGGATGCGTCCTGCACGCCGTCTCACCTCCACCGCCGTCATCGTCGCCCTGGCCCTGGTCGCGGAGATCTTCGTCGCCCTGCCCGCCGAGGCCGCGACCACGCCGACCCGGCCCGTCGCCTCCGTGCCCGCGCTCACGTCCGACGACGTCGACGTCGCCACGCCGACGATCCCCAGCGGCTCGGTCGACGCCCCCGCTCCCGCGTACGCCCAGGCTCCCGCCGACCCGAGCGCGCCGGCCGCCGACGAGTCGGCCGTCTCGCCCTCCTCCCTCTCGGCCTCCGCCGTCGCCCGACCCCGGCGGGCGGCATCGGCGAGCCAGCTGCAGGACTCGGCCCAGCTCGTGTCCCAGTCGCAGTTCCAGGACACCTACGCGAACGACGACGGCACCGAGTCGGCGGTGCTCTCGCAGACGCCCCTCAACGTGCAGGACACGAAGGGCGACTGGGTGCCGGTCAACACGGACATCACCGTCCGGTCGTCCGGCGCGGGGGTCGTCCCCGACCACCCGCTCGCCCCGCGCTTCGCCGACTCCGCGTCCGACGCGGGCGTCCTCACGCTGCACCACGACGGGCACGTCCTGAAGTACACGCTCGACGGCGCCGCGGACAGCCCGCTCGAGCGGCCCAGCGCCGACGAGGTGCAGTACCGGGACGTGTTCCCGCGGACCGACCTGCACTACGCGGTGACGGCCGGTCAGGTCAAGGAGGAGCTCATCCTCGCGGCGCCGCCGGTGCCGGCCGCGCCCTCGTACACCTGGCATGTCAGCGCAGCCGGTCTGCACGCGGCGCAGGACGCCGACGGCTCCATCCTCTTCACGGACAAGGCGGGATCCGTCGTCTTCGGCATCCCCGCGCCGCGCATGTACGACTCGAGCGGGATCCCGGACGTGCAGGAGCCCGCCGACGCGCCCGTCGCCACGACGCTGACCGCCGACGGACGCGGCTGGACCATCCGGATGGCGCCCGATCCGGCGTGGCTCGCGAGCCCCGAGCGCGCCTACCCGGTGCACGTGGACCCGTCGTCCGTCGCGTCCTGGTCGAACGACCAGCACGAGTACAAGTCCGACGGCACCCGGCTCACCGACGGCACCGTCCGCATCGGCAACGCGCGGGACCACGGCGACAAGTACTGGCGCACGGTCGAGCACTTCGACTACGAGCAGCTGTTCGGCAAGCAGGTCCTCAGCGCCCGCATCGACGGCTCGTACTACAACGGCGGGACCAAGGCGCTCTTCGGCGGATCCATCAGCGCAGCCACCTCGTTCTCCTACAACGGGGTCGGCGACCGCCTGAGCCAGTTCGCGATGTCCGACAACGGATCCGCGCAGGACGACCGGCTCACCGACGAGATCGCCAAGTACGTGCGCGACGGCTCGCGCGGCGCGTACCTCATCATCGGCGGCGACGAGCGGCCCGGCGTCTACACGTACAAGTCGATCGCGGTCGCCCTCGTCGTGACCTATAAGGACATGCCCACCGCGGGCCCGGCCATCGCGCCGTCGCCCGCCGACGGAGCCCGCGGTCCCGTGATGCCCACGCTCGCGATCTCGGGGACGGACCCGGAGGGCACCGGGCTGCAGTACTTCTACCGCATCAGCGCCGGGGACGATCCCGAGGTGGGCCCGGTGTGGGAGTCGGGCTGGGGCGCGCAGCAGGTGAAGGTGCCGTTCGGCGCGTTGAAGCCCGGCACCAGGTACCACTGGAAGGGCTACGTCAAGGACGGGTACGACGGGGTGCACGGCACCTCCACTCTCGGCATCTCCTCCACGTGGAGCTTCACCACGAACACTCCGGCGATGACGGCGCAGGCGGGGTCCGCGCCCGCGGACGGCTCGGTCATCACCACGACCACGCCGACCCTGACGGCGCCGACCATCGCGGATCCCGACGGCGACCCGGTTCGGTACCGCTTCCAGATCGCCTCCGGGGCCGACGGCACCACGGGCGCGGTCGCGACGTCCGGCTGGCAGGCGGGCACGACGTGGACCGTTCCGGCGAACTCCCTGCAGGACGGCGGCCGCTACACCTGGTCGGTGCGCGCGTCCGACGGGTACGACGAGCCGCCGGTGACGTGGACGGACAAGATCCGGGTCGACCGCCGGGTCGGCGACGCCGGGCCCGCCCCGACGGACACCGCGGGTCCCGTCAGCGTGAACCTCGCGAACGGCAACGTCGGGCTGCGCTTCGCGTCGCCGACGGTGCAGACCGTGGGCGGCAGCATGGGCCTGGGCTTCAGCTACAACTCGATGCAAGCCGGCTCCGGCGGGCTCCTCGGCCGCTACTACGACGGCGCGGCTCCTCTCGGGGACGGCGACGCGTGCCACGCCGACGCCGGCACGCTCGCGACCACCCGCACCGATCCGTCGATCTCCTTCGACTGGGGCGACGGTTCCCCGGCTCCTGGGGTGGACGTGGACGACTTCTCCGCGAAGTGGACGGGCTTCCTGCACGTGCCCACCACGGGCACCTACACGTTCGGCATGACGCGCGATGACGGCGGCTGCGTCCGGGTCGACGGATCCACCGTGTACTCCGGATGGCGCGACGACCACGTCGCGCAGGACACCACGGGATCGACCCCGACCGCCTTGACGCAGGGCAAGCCCGTGCCGCTCGAGGTCGACTACTTCGAGCACGCGGGGGAGGCCGGGGTCTCGCTGTGGGTCACGGATCCGACGGGCGCCCAGTACGTGGTCCCCGCCGACTGGTTCACCCGCACCGTCGACACGCTCCCGGCCGGGTGGTCGTCGACCACCGCGCTCGAGGGCGACGCCGGCGACTGGTCGCGCGCCCAGGTCACGGACTCCGCCGTCATCCTCACCGACGCCTCCGGCACCGCGCACACCTACACGCGCACCGCGGGCGACGGATCCGGCACCGGCTACACGGCGCCGACGGGAGAGCACGACCGCGTCTCCCTCGACCAGTCGCGACAGGTCGTCGTGACCGGCGACGACGGGACGATCACCACCTTCGATCCGTCCGGCCGCGTGCAGGGCGTCACGGGACCGGGTGACGCCCTCAAGCGGGCGACGCCCCTGTCAGCCCGTCGACCCGGCACGGGCCTCGTCGACCGCATCTCGGATCCGCTCTCCGCGCTCGGCACCTCGCCCGAGACGTACGGCCGCGAGGTCCGCTTCGCGTACGCCGGCGACACCGCCCCGTCCCTGGGGCTCGACGCGAAGGACACGGACTCCACGGGATCCGCCTGCCCGGTCGCCGCCGGGTTCGCCGCGCCTCCCGCCGACATGCTCTGCCGCATCGTCTACCCGGGACACGTCGCGGGAGCAGCGGACACCACGCGCCTCTCCTGAGACGCGCACGGCAACCTCGTGCGCATCACGGACCCGGGCGACGAGGTCACCGACCTCGCCTACGACGGCGGGCGCCTCACCGCGGTCCGCGACGCGCTCGCGGACGACTGGCTCGCGGCGGATGCCCGACGCACCGCCGACGCGAACGTCGCCACCACCATCGCCTACGACGCCTCCGGCCGCGCTACCACGGTCACGCTCCCGGCGCCCGACGGCGTCACGGCGGCGAAGCGGCCCACGAAGACGTACGTCTACGGATCCGGCACGACCTCGATCGATGTGCCGGCGCTCGGCCTGCCCGCGGGCACGCACGCGTCGACCGTGACGTACGACGACGCCTGGCGGCAGACGAGCATCACCGGGCCGTCGGGGCTCACCGCCTCCTCCGAGTGGAACCAGAAGGACCTGCCGCTCGCGTCCGTCGACGCGCAGGGTCGGAAGTCCACCACGCTCTACGACGCGCAGGACCGGCCGACGGACTCCTACGGCCCGGCGCCCGCGTCGTGCTTCGGCTCCGACCGCGTGCCCACGGCGGCCTGCGCCGCGACGACGGCGCACTCGTCGACCGGGTACGACAGCGGTCTGCACGGGCTCGACGCCGTCTGGTACGACAACGGCCGGCTCGCGGGAGCGCCGCGCGCCTACGGGCTGGGCGTCGGCAACGCCGACGGCAGCGTGGATCAGGACTGGGGGAACGGCAGCCCGCCCGCGGCCGGCGACGGCTTCCCGTCGGACGGCTTCTCGCTGCGGCTCACGGGTCTCGTCACGGCTCCGCAGGATGGCGACTACACCTTCGCCACCAAGGCGGACGACGGCACGCAGCTGTTCATCGACGACATCCCGCTGATCGACGCGTGGGGCGCGAACCCCGGCAACGAGATCCGGGCGAACCACGCCGTGCACCTCGCCGCGGGCCAGACCGCGCGCATCCGGCTGCAGTACAACGAGGGCCAGGTGTCCGCGTCGCTCAAGCTGGAGTGGCAGATCGGCAGCGGAGCCATGGTCGTGGTGCCGGGCAGCGCGCTCACGCCTGACTACGGCCTGCAGACGAGCGTGACGGCCGCCGACCAGGCTCCGACGGGAGTAGCGGGCATCAGCGCGTCGCAGATCTCGTCGGCCACCTCAGTCACGCAGTACGACGAGCCGTGGCTCGGCATCGCGACCGCGTCGGTGGTGGATCCCAAGGGCCTGGCCCTCACGCACTCCGGCACGCACGAGGCGCGCGGCACCGGGTACCTTCGCGGCCTCACCCGCACGCTCCCCGCACAGGCGAACGTGGCGACCACGAGCGCGTACTACGGCGCGACGGAGACCATCGCCTCCGCGTGGGGCGCGAGCGGCAAGGTCTGCGGCGTCGACGCCTCCACGCCGCAGTACGGGGGGACGAAGACCACCACCGGAGCGAAGCCCGCATCGGGCGACGCCATCGTCACCTCGTTCGTCTACGACGTGATGGGGCGCGCGATCGGATCCAAACGCTCCGGCGACGCCGACTGGTCGTGCACGAGCTACGACGCCCGCGGGCGCGCCACCTCGAGCACCACGGCCGCCTTCGGGTCGGTCGCGGCGCGCACGGAGAAGACGGACTACGCGGTCGGCGGGGATCCGCTCACCGGAGCGGTCTCGGACGGATCTGTCACCGGATCCACGAGTGGTGGCACCGTCACGACGGTCGCGAACCTCCTCGGGCAGGCTGTCAAGTACACCGACGTCTGGGGCACGGTCACGACCATGTCGTACGACGCGGCGGGCCGGGTCACCTCGACGGTCGCGACGCCGCCCTCCGGCACCGCGCACACCACCTCCTACGAGTACGACATCGACTCCCGGGTCGACGTGATGCGCGTGGACGGCAAGGTCATCGCCGATCCCACGTACGCGAAGGGCGAGCTCACGGGCATCTCCTACCCGTCGGGTGCGAACGGCGCCGGCAACGACTCGTCGCTCTCCGAGATCACGCGGAACGGCGCAGGCGCGGTGACCGGGATCGGCTGGTCGTTCCCCGGGAAGCAGACCGCCGTCACCGATCGGGTCATCCGCTCGCAGGCGGGCGACGTGCTCCAGGACACCACGAGCGACGGCACGACGAGCAACGTCTCGACGTACTCGTACGACGCCGCCGGGCGACTCGTTACCGCGGTGATCCCGCACCACCGTCTGACCTACGGGTTCGATGCGCTCGCCGGATCCTCGGCGTGCACCCAGGCCGGCGCGGTCGCGGCGGCCGGTCGGAACGGCAACCGGACGGCCTCGTCCGACGTGCTCGACGGCGGGACGCCCACCACGGTGGCGTCCTGCTACGATGGCGCGGACCGGCTCCTGGGCACCACGGTGACGAACGCCCCGGCGGACGCATCACCGGTGAACCGCTCGCTGAGCGCGGCGCAGCTCGTCTACGACGCGCACGGCAACACGGTGCAGCTCGCCGACGAGACCCTGTCGTACGACGGCGGGGACCGGCACACGGCCACCAAGCTGGCCGACGGTGCGTCGGTCTCCTACATGCGCGACGCGACCGACCGGATCGTGCAGCGGACGGAGGTGACCGCGGCGGGCGTGACGACGGTCACGCGCTACGGCTTCACGGGGAGCGGCGATGCGCCGGACTTCGTGCTCGACGTCTCGAGCACGGCGACCGAGTGGGATCTGCCGCTGCCGGGTGGGGTGACGGCGGAGTTCCGCAACGGGTCGGCCGTGTGGTCGTACCCGGGCATCCACGGTGACATCCTCGTCACGGCGGATCAGGCCGGGACGCGTGCGCCGGGGCTCGCGGTGTACGACCCGTTCGGTCAGGTCGAGGATCCGAAGACGGGTGCGCTGGGCACGGTGGCGGCGAACCAGTCGGGTCTGGACACGCAGCAGGGGAACGCGGACTACGGGTGGCTGGGTCAGCACCAGAAGCTGTCGGAGCACCTGGGTGGCATCGCGACCATCGAGATGGGTGCGAGGCAGTACGTCGCGGCGCTGGGTCGGTTCCTGCAGGTGGATCCGGTGCTGGGTGGGACGGATGACGACTACGCGTATCCGAACGATCCGGTCAACTCGTTCGACCTGACCGGGCAATTCGCGTTCTTGATCCCCCTCGCTGTCCTCCTCGTCGTTGCCCTCGGTCTTGCGGTCCTCGCTACCGCCATAGTCCTGGGCGCGTGGTAGATAGGGCAGCAGATCGGCTCTTGGATCAAGACGACCGCATTTCCCTGGATACGCCAGACGTTCAGTAAGCCGAAGAATCCTAATGCTGGCAAGGGGCACGCGGTAACAGACAAAGAAGCGGCTGAAGTCGCAAAGGAGAAAGGTTATACAAAGATCAAGGCACGTTCGGCCAAGGGTCGGGCGATCTTCAAGAAGGGGAAGAATGACTACATCACCTATGATCGTGGAAGTGACCCGACCGGTGGTCACAACGGCGGCTACTGGAAAAGGGCTAATTCTGTTGCCGGCCTCAATAGCAAGACGACCCGCGGCGGCACGTGGGACAAATATCTGACCAAGCGGATTGGGGACTGAGTGTCACGGGACGAGCCGGAAGCAGAGTGGCACATCTGGATCCGGCCAAGGGGAGCAAGACCGTCATGGGTCACTCGTGCGCTGGTGGCAGTCGCTGAGCGGCACAGGGGCACGATCCTCTCGCCGTCGAGTGGCACGGTCATCGCATTGCGACGCCAGGAAGTGCATGCGTTGGTCGGCGCCCTGAGGGATCCCTTGGGCGCTGACCGCGACGATGCCCAGGACGAGATCCGGATGGAGATCATCCGCGCCCTCGGTGATCGACTGACGTCCGGCGCCGGAGAGGTGGGCGAGCCGGCCGGTGACGCTCGCGCGGACGAGATGTTCCCGGCCTACGTGGTTCCCATGCTCCCGGGTCGACGGGCGGCCTCCATGCTCTCGGGGATCATCAATCGCTTGCCCCACGGCGACCGGGCAGAGGTGCTCGACCCGAGCGAGGTCTGCGTCTACATATTCCTGCGCGGATCCGATCTGTCCCTGCGCGATCTCCTGATGTCAGCGGATGCGCGCATCTGCAACGAGGAGCTGCGGTCCGGCCTCATCGAGGACTTCCTGGAGTATCTGAATGCGTCGTGATCGTCCTGCGGCCACGCACCGGCGCGCAGGGATTGGGAGGAGCGCGCATGTGGGTCGCTGACGACGGGGTGTTCCACGTCGAGTACCTGTGGGGCGCCCGCGACCTGCTCTCGGACGAGGCGTCGCGCGCGCTGCACCTGGTACCGGGTGCCACCTACCGCGCGCTCATGCGCAATGTGATGGACACGTTCTCCGACATCAGCGATCGCTTGCACGAGATGAAAGCATGGGCCGATCAGACAGCCTTCGTCGAGGAGCCCATCCCGGTGGAGCTCCTCGCGCCGATCTCGAGCGCGACGACGTTCACGGAGCTGAGGCACGAGCTGATCCACCTGCCGCATGACATCGATCCGCAGTGGCGGCTCGACGCGGCGGGGGCCTGCTGGGACATCGTCAGCACCGTGGGCCGGGAGCGGCGCGGCATCGGCTCCCGGCTGCGCCGGCTCGGTGGTCGCGTCCGCTCCCGAGGGCTCGGCCCGCTGGCCGGGCGCAGGCAGCCGTCGTGATCCGCCTCCGGCGCCGCCGCCCGCCTGTCGAGCCGGAGTCGCCCTACCCCGCTCGCTCGTTCCTCCGCAACCCCGCCGTCCCGGCGTACGACGACTGGCTGCCGTCCGGGATCGCAGGCTGCATCCGTCTCTCCGGGTACCCGCACCCGTGGGTGATGGCGCGGCGCAACGGCAACGACTTCTTCCTCCGTGACGACGCCTACCGCCTGAAGCTCCCGGAGGACGTGCTCCGGTACGGCGACGGCGAGTACGACTGGACGGTGGGAACCGCCGAGGGGGCGTTCGCGCCCGCACCCGAGGGGTCGATCATCGACGTCGTCACGACCGTGCTCGAGGTGGAGTGGGACGCGTCGCCGGAGGCGTGGCAGGAGGCGCGGGCGTGGTTCGTCCGCGACTCGGAGCGACGCTGGGACAGCATGATGACGGGGGAGCGCCGATCCATCGAACGCCTCGTCGGGAGGCGGAGGCGGCGAACCTCCCAGGGGTACTTCGACGTCGACCCCTTCGACGGCCCGATCTGAGCCCGCGAGCGCCTGGGGCGGCGGCCCCGTCCTCCGCCACCCCGCCGATCCGCCATGCTGTTCCCTGCGCGTGATGCGGCACGACCGCCCGCGCGGATCCCGTCCCCCCCCACCCCGGAGACCGCCATGACCGCTTCCGCGTCCGAGCCCCTGCCCACGCCGATCGCCCCCTCGCCCGACGAGCCGACGACCGCCGGCATCCCGCACTCGGTCATCGAGGACGTGCTGGGGATCCTCACCGGCACCTTCGTCGCCTCGTTCGGGCTGTACCTGCTGCGGGACGCCGGCGCCGTCACGGGCGGCACCGCGGGGCTCGCGCTGCTGCTGAGCTACACGGGCGTGCTGCCGTTCGGGGTGCTGTTCTTCGTGGTCAATGCGCCGTTCTTCGCGCTCGCGGTGTGGAAGAAGGGGTGGCGGTTCACGATCCGCACGGTCATCTCGGTCGCGCTCGTGTCGCTGTTCTCGACGCTGCATCCCGCCATGGTCACCGGGCTCGAGCTGCAGCCGGTCTACGGCGTGCTCGCGGGGAACCTGCTCGTGGGGATCGGGCTGCTGGTGGTCTTCCGCCACGGATCCAGCCTCGGCGGCTTCAACATCGTCGCGCTCATCGTGCAGGAGCGGTTCGGCTTCCCCGCCGGGTACGCGCAGATGATCCTCGACGTGATCGTGATCCTGCTCGGCCTCACGGTCGTGCCGCTCGAGGGCGTCGTGTGGTCGGCGCTCGGCGCGGTGCTGCTCAACCTGGTGCTCGCGCTCAACCACCGGCCGGGGCGCTACACCGGGATCTGATCCGGGGCGTTCAGCCCCGCGCGCTCGCGCTGTCCGACGTCGACACCGCGGTCGTGCGTGCCCCTCCATCGGCGGCATCGGCCGGCTGCCGCAGGTACCCGCGGCGCCGCAGCCCGACCTCGAGCGGGAGCGTGGCGAGCGGCGGGATCGCGGCGACGGCCGTGACGATTACGTAGAGCACGAACGCGGCGCCGTGCAGGCGGCCGAAGACGTACACGCCGAGCTCGGTCGTCTCCGTCACGTACTTGAGGAACATGCCCACGAGGAGCCCGGTCCACGTGATCGCCTCGATGACCGCGATCACGGCGAACAGGCGGCCGAGACGCGACGGCCGGTCGGAGCGGTCGCGCGTGCCGCGGACGAGGGCGGCGAAGCCGACGGTCGGCGCTGAGCCGGTAACGGCGTGGGAGGCGGGCGACCCCGCAGGGCGGGCCCCAGGCTCGGCGGGCGGGGCGGCGTCGGGATGCGGGGCGTTCGTCATGGGGCCTTCCGGGGCGGGGGGATCCTCGGGGATCCGACGGGCGGGGCAGGTCGCCGCCCAGGGTACGGGGCGCCATCGGGTACGAGCTGTGGACGCGAGCAGAGGGCGGGCGCCGGCGTCCGCGTCCACCTGCGCGGACGGCGGCGTGCACGTGGCATGTGCAACGCCTGTGAGCCGGGCGTGAGCGGGGTCCTCGCCGGACACGTGTCACGCATCACCTGCGCGGTGTGCAAGCATTTCCACATGAGGTGGAATTCGCCTCGACGATCTGGGGGGATCAATTGGGGGAGCACCACTCTGCCGTCCGCCGTGCCTCGACACGAAGGATGCGCAGCGCATCCGCACGCGCACGACTCATCGCCGCCATCACGGGGCTGAGCCTCGGGGTGACGCTGCTCGTCGCCGTCGAGCCGGGCGCCGCTCCGGCCGAGGCCGCGTCGGCAGGCACCGCGGCGTCGTCGGCGCGCGTCATCGCGCCGACCACGAGCGTCGTGCCGCCGGCCGCGACCGACGGCACGCCCACCGCGGCATCGATGATGCGCATCCTGCAGGCCACGGCCGCCGCGGCGCCGTTCACCGCGACGCCCGCGCCCGTGATCACCGGCAAGGCCGTGATCGGCCAGCGCCTCCTCGCCACCACCGCGCGCTGGACCCCGGCCGCGACGACGAGCACGTACGCGTGGCTCGTCGACGGCGTGCCCGTGAGCGGGTAGACGAGCACCGCGTACACCGTGCGCGCCGCCGACGCGGGATCCGTCATCACCGTCGCCGTCACGGGCAGCCGCTCCGGGTACGACACCAGCACGCAGACGAGCGTGCCGACCGCGACCGTCCCGACGCCCGTCGTCGCGCAGTTCTCGTCCGCCCCGACGCCCACCATCGCCGGATCCCCGCAGGTCGGCTTCACGCTCACCGCGCGGGCCGGCACCTGGACCCCGTGGCCGACGTTCTCCTACTCCTGGACCCGCGACGGGGTGCTCATCGCCGGGCAGACCGGCGTGACCTACCGCGTCACCGAGCAGGACCGCGGGGCGGCCCTCGCCGTGACGGTCACCGGCACGAAGACCGGGTACGCGACGACGACCCGGACGAGCGACCCGATGACCGTGCCGGGCGCTACCCCGACCCCGACGCCGACCGCGGCGCCCACGGCCACGCCGACCGCCGCTCCGACGACGGCGCCCACGCCGACGCCGACGCCGACGCAGGCGCCGACCCCCACGCCGACGCCCACCGTCGCGCCGACCACCGCCCCGACCCCCGCGCCGACCATGCCCGCGGCAGCGCCCTTCACGGCCGCCGCGACGCCCATCATCGCCGGGACCGCGCGCGTCGGCTTCACGCTCTCCGCGCGCGCCGGCGTCTGGACCCCGTGGCCCACGTTCTCCTACGCCTGGCTGCGCGACGGCGTGGTGATCGCCGGGCAGACCGGCGTCACCTACCGCGTGCAGGCCGGGGATGCCGGATCCCGCATCAGCGTCACCGTCACCGGCACGAAGACCGGGTACGCGACGCAGTCCCTGACGAGCGCGGAGCTCCAGGTCCCCGCCGCGAGCACGCCGACGCCCACGCCCACCGCTACCCCCGGCACGCCGACCCCGGATCCCACCACCCCGCCGCAGGAGGACGCGCCGTTCTCGGCCGCCGCGACCCCGACCATCGGCGGCACCGCCCGCGTCGGCTTCACGCTGTCCGCGCGCGCCGGGGTGTGGACCCCCTGGCCCGCCTTCTCCTACCAGTGGACCCGCGACGGCGTCGCCATCGCCGACCAGACCGCCGTCACCTACCGCGTGCAGGAGGGCGACCAGGGCACCACCATCGCCGTGAACGTCACCGGCACGAAGACCGGGTACGTCACGCAGTCCCTCACCAGCGCCGGGCTCCTCGTGCCGCTGCCCGAGCCGACGCCCGAGCCGACCGTGCCCACGCCCGACCCGACGCCCGCCCCCGACGTCGCGTTCGAGACGGCCGGCACGCCGTCCATCACCGGACTCGGTCGCGTGGACTACACGCTCACGGCCAAGTCCGGCACCTGGTCGCCGTGGCCGTCCTTCTCCTACGCGTGGCTGCGCGACGGCGTCGTGATCCCCGACCAGACCGGCCCGAGCTACCGCGTCGTGGCGGGTGACGTCGGCACGGGCATCTCCGTCGCCGTCACGGGCACGAAGACCGGCTACGTCACGCAGACCGTGACCAGCCCGGGCGTCGCCGTCGTCGTGACGCCGGTGACTCCGCCGCCGCCCGCCCCGGCCGTGCCGTTCGAGGCGACGACCGCGCCGGTGATCCAGGGACCGCCCGTCGCCGGCGGCTCGCTGCGGGTGGAGACGGCCGCGTGGACGCCGGAGGCCACCGCCTACGCCTACGCCTGGGCCCGGGACGGCGTCACCGTGCTCGGCGCGACCGACGCGACGTACGCCGTGCGCCGCGCGGACGCCGGGTCGCGGATCACCGTGACCGTCACCGGCACGCGCACGGGCTACAAGGCGACGAGCGTGACGAGCGAGCCGACCGCCGTCGTGGTCGACGCCCTCGACGTGCCGCCCGCCCAGCCCGCACCGTCGCCCGACGACCAGCCGTTCGCGGACGCGCCGAGCCCGACCATCACGGGCGAGGCCGCCGTCGGATCCGCCCTCACGGCCGAGACGCCCGGATGGACCCCGGTCGCCACCTCGTACTCCTACGTCTGGCAGCGCAATGGCGTGGTCGTGCCCGGCCGCACCGCATCGACCTACGTGCCGGCGCCGCGCGACGCGGGATCGCAGATCACCGTGACCGTCACCGGTCGGGCCGACGGCTACGCGCCGACGTCCCGCACCTCCGTGCCGTGCCAGATCGCGTCGACCGGGGAGGGCTACGACGTCGTCGTGGTCCTCGGCCAGTCGAACGCGCAGGGCGTCGGCACCGGATGGGATCCGTCGATCGACGTGAGCGTGCCCGGGCTTGACCAGCTCGCCGGCAGCGGTGCCAAGGCCGGGCAGATCGTGCCCGCCAAGGACTCGCTGAGCCACGTGACCACCTGGACGACCTCCGGCGGCGTCCAGGCCGTCGGCCCCGGGATGGAGCTCGGTCGGCACATGCTCGCCGACGCCCGCCCGAGTCGCAAGGTGCTGCTCGTCCCCGCCGCGATGGCGTCCACGTCGATGACCGGGGACGGAACCTACGCGTGGAACCCGGCGGACACGCGCTCGCGCATCAACCTGTTCACGCGCGCGCTCGGCCAGATCGACGCCGCGCTCGCGCAGGATCCCGACAACCGCCTCGTCGCGGTCGTCTGGGCCCAGGGCGAGTCCGACGCGACCCGCACGAACGCGGCGGGATACCAGTCGATGCTGCTCGACCTCGTCGACCGGCTGAACACCCGGTACGGCGCGGTGCCGTTCCTCATCGGCGGCATGGTGCCCGAGTGGCTGAACGTGTCGTCGCAGCGCCAGGCCATCGACACCGCGCAGCAGGGCATGCCCGCGCTGCGGTCGAACGTGTCGTACATCCCGGGAGCCGCGGGGTACAGCAGGGCCGAGGACTCGATCCACTACACGGCGGCAGGCGCCCGGGCCATGGGTGACAAGTACTTCGCCGCCTACCAGCGGGCGACGGGCGCGGTGCAGCTGTCGAAGTGAGCGGAGCACGGCCGGGCGCGATGCCCGGCCGTGCTCCTCGCGGATTCAGCAGCAGGCGTCGTCGTTCGCGTCGTGCTCGTCGTGCACCCGCTCGCCCGTGAGCGCGCCGACGGGGACGGTGCACGCGTCGCCGCGCCACGCCTCGACGCCCTCGCGGACCGCGAAGGCGGCGATCGCGAGCCCGGCGACGGGATCCGCCCACCACCAGCCGAGCCCGGCGTCGAGCAGCAGCCCGATGAGGAGCGCGGCGGACAGCCAGGCGCACACGAGGGTCTGCCGCGAGTCGGCGACGGCGCTCGCGGAGCCGAGCTCGGTGCCGGTGCGTCGCTCAAGCAGGCTGAGGACCGGCATCACCGCGAGGCTCAGCGCGGCGAGCACGATGCCGGTCGGACTCGGGCGCGCCTCGTTTCCGCCCGCGAGCGCGAGCACGGCGTCCACGCTCACGTAGGCGGCGAGCCCGAGGAACGACACCGCGATCAGGCGGAGGGCCGCGCGCTCGCGCGCTTCCGGATCCGGCGCGGAGAACTGCCACGCGACGGCGGACGCGGCGAGCACCTCCACGATCGAGTCGAGCCCGAAGGCCACGAGCGCGGTCGACGACGCCACGGCGCCCGCGGCGAGGGCGACCACGGCCTCGACCGCGTTCCAGGCGATGGTGCCCGCGACGATCCAGCGGATGCGGCGGCGCAGCAGGTCCCGGCGCGCGACCGTCAGGCGGGGAGCGGGTGCCGGGGCCGCCGAGGCGAGGCCGCTCACGCCCCCGCCTCGCAGCAGCCGGGGTCGCACAGGGCCGGATCCGCGCACTCCCGGTCGTCGTCCACCGCGAGCACGACCTCCACGAGCGCGCCGATGCCGCGGGCGATGCGCGGATCCTCGATCTCGTAGCGCGTGCTGCGCCCCTCGGGCACCGTGCGGACGATGCCGCAGCCGCGCAGGCAGGCGAGGTGGTTGGACACGTTCTGCCGCGTGAGGCCGAGCCGCTCGGCGAGCAGCGCGGGGTAGGCGGGCCCGTCGAGCAGCTCCAGCAGGATCCGGGACCGTGTGGGGTCCGCGAGCGCGCGGCCGAGGCGGGTCATGACGTCGAGGCGGGGAGCGAGGGTGGGCACGCGACGAGGATACAGCGTCGGCTGTACCGAGGGCGAACGTCCTGCCACCGCGGTCTGCCAGGATCGAGGGACGCGCCGACATGCGGCCGACATCCCGACCGGAGGATCCATGGCCGAGCGCATCCCGCACGTCGTCTTCGTCTGCGCCCGCAACGGCGGCAAGTCCCAGCTCGCGGCGGCGCTCATGCGCCACACGGCCGGTGACGCCGTCGCCGTCACGTCGGCGGGCACGGATCCCGGCCCCTCGCTCAACGCGCTCGCGGTGGAGTCGCTCGCGGAGCTCGGTATCGACGTGGGCGGCGAGCGGCCGAAGCCGCTCACCGACGACATGGTGCGCGCCGCCGACCTCGTGGTCGTGCTCGGCGCGGAGGCGCACGTCGACGGCGACCAGGACGTCGCGGTCGAGACGTGGATCACCGACGAGCCGTCCGAGCGCGGCATCGACGGCATGGAACGGATGCGGCTCGTGCGCGACGACATCGGGGCGCGCGTCGAGGAGCTGCGCGGCCGGCTCCGCGGCGCCGGGGACGCCCCGGCCGCCGACTAGGCGTCGATGCGCGCCGGGCGGTCCACGCGACGGGCCACGAGCGCATCCACGTGCCGCTCGAGCACGCCGAGCGCGCGGGCGCTGCGGGCCGGATCCGGCTCCTCCACGAGCAGCTGCAGCGCCAGGCCGCCGAGGAGCGCCTGCAGGTGGTCGGCCTCGATCTCGGGGTCCGCATCGGGCCGCAGCAGGCCCGCCGCGCGCAGCTGCGCGAGCTGCTCGAGGCACGTCTCCCGCGCGGCCGCATGGGCCGCGGCGCGCACCTCGCGCAGCCGCGGGTGCGATGCCGCGTCGGCGAGGAGCGCGGCCGTGACCTCGGCCTCGGCGCGGCGGGAATCGTCCAGCGGCAGGTGCTCCGCGAGGATCCGCACGGCCCGCCGCCGCGCGTCCGGATCGGTGCGCCGGCTGCGGATGCGGCCGTCGATGCGCGCGGCGACCAGCGCCGTGGCGTGGGTCATCAGGTCGATGCGGCTGGGGAAGCTGTGGCGCAGGGATCCGGTGGAGAGGCCCGCCTCCGCGGCGACCGTGCGGACCGAGACGCCGCTCGCGCCGTCCCGGTGGATGACCCGCCAGACCGCCTCCGCGAGCTCGTCCTCGCGACGGGCGTGGTCGATCAGGCGGGGCATGGCGTCACGGTAGCACCGGGATCCGGCCCCTCCGCTGGCGGCGCGACGAACGCCTGGCGAACGGTAGCGTCGATCGGGTGAGCGCCTTCTCGCCGCCATGCGGCCCCGTCGTCGGCTGGGCGGACGGCGACGTCGTCCGCGCGACCGGCATTCCGTACGCGACCGCCGCCCGCTTCGCGGCGCCGGTCCCGCACCCCGACTGGACGGAGCCCCGCGCGGCGACCACGTGGGCGCCCGCGTGCCCGCAGCCGCCCATGGAGGAGCTCGACGCGGTGCTCGGGAGCTTCTCCGGACTGGCCGTGGACGAGGACTGCCTGCGCGTGTCCGTGACGATGCCGCGCGACGTGCGGCCGGACGACGCGCTGCCGGTGATGGTGTGGATCCACGGCGGCTCGTACGTCTCGGGCGCGGGCGACGTGCCGATCATGGATCCGCCCGCCCTCGTCGCCGAGCAGCGCGTAGTCGTCGTCACGATCACCTACCGGCTCGGTCTCCTCGGCTACCTCGGCGACGGCGGCGACCGGCCGGCGAACCTCGGCCTCCTCGACCAGCTGGAGGCGCTCCGCTGGGTCGCGCGCAACATCCACGCCTTCGGTGGGGACCCGGACCGCGTCACGGCGTTCGGCCAGTCGGCGGGCGGCGACGCGGTCGCGCACCTGATGGCCGTGCCCGAGGCGGCCGGTCTCTTCCGGCGGGCGATCATCCAGAGCGCGCCGCTCGGCATCTCGCGGGGCAGACGGCGCATGAACGCGGCGATGGCGCGCGCCTCCCGCGGGCTCACGGCCGACATGCCCGTCGAGGACGTAATCGCCCGCCAGGCCGGGGTCGAGCGCGTCGCCGCCCCGTACGGGCTGCTCGGCGCCATGCCGTTCGGCACGCAGTACGGGCATGCGCCGCTCCCGCCCGAGGCCGGGATCGACGCGGCGTGGGATGCGGCCGCGCCCGGCGTCGACGTTCTGATCGGCAACACGGCGGAGGAGGCGCGGCTGTTCCTGCCGGGGATCCCATGGCTCGCGCGCCTCACGCGGCTCCCGATCGTGGGCCCGCTCGTACGCCGCGCGGCCGTCGCGGCCGTCACGGGCATCATCTACGGGATCCCCGCCCGCCGCTTCGCCCGCCGCCACGCGCTCGCGGGCGGCACGGCCCACCGCTACGTCATCCGCTGGTCCGCGCCCGGCAGCCCGTTCGGCGCCGCGCACACCGTCGACCTGCCGCTGCTCTTCGGCGACGAGGACGCGTGGCGAGGCGCGGGGCTGCTCGCGGGCGCGGACTGGGAGGGGATCCAGCGCGACGCCCGCCGCGTGCGACAGGTGTGGGGCGACTTCGCGCGCGGCCGGTTCCCGACCCGGCAGCTGATCCCGGGCGTGCTGGAGCTGCGGCGCGTGCGGGGCTGACGGTCACCCGCGGGGCTCAGAGCAGCGCGGTGACCACGGCGGCGACCACGTCCGGGTCCGTCACCGGGACCATGTGCTCCGACCGCGCGGCGGGGATCCACTCGCCCTGCTCGACGGCAGCCGCCGACACGCGGTGCGCGCGCACGAGGTCGCGCCGCTGGCCGCGGGTGAGCGCGCTCGAGGTCGTGCCCGAGATCACCCGTACGGGGATGCCGGGAAGCGGGGCCGCCGAGCCGAGGATCCCCGCGATGCCGGCGAGGCCGGGCAGCAGGTGCCGCTGCTCAGCGGCGGTGGCGCGCGCCGCGCGCACGGACCCGGCGGCGCCGACGGCCGCGGTGCGGAGCGGTTCCGGCAGGCCCGCCAGAGCGATCCGGTGCAGCCGACGCAGGATCCCCAGCCGCGCGAGCGGGACGAGCAGGGCCGCCTGCACGCCGAAGCCGACGCGCGCGGCGGGGGAAGCGTAGGCGCGGGCGCGCTCGTCGCTCGGATCCACCAGCACGACGCCCGCGGTGGGGATCCCGCGCGCGATCCGCCGCGCCGCCGCCACGCGCACGATCGGCCCGCCCCAGCTGTGCCCGACGAGCACCAGCCGGCGATGCGGGAACGCCGCGACGACCGCCTCGAGGTCGTCGGCGAGCCGGTCGAGGTCGCGCGGCGCGGGATCCGGGTCGCTGTCGCCGAGCCCTGCGCGGTCGTAGGCGACGACGCGGTGGGTGCGCGCGAGGATCCCGTGCACGAGCCCCCAGGTCAGCCCGCTTCCTCCGAGCCCCGCCTCCAGCACCACGAGGTCGTCGCCCTCGCCCGCGACCATCGCGCGGAGGCGGCGGCCGTCGGAGGTCGTGATCGTGACGTCGCGGCCGAGGAGACCGTCGTCCGTCACCCGAGCACCGGCCACGGCGGCGGCGTCCGGTCGTCGGTCGCCAGGAGCCCGGCGAGCCAGTCGTCCTCGCGGCCGTCGCGGCCCATCGCGCCGAGGCGGGCCACGCCCTCGAAGCGGAAGCCGAGGCTCTGCGCGACGGCGGCGGATCCGGTGTTCCCGGCGTAGGCGCGCCAGCCGATGCGGACGAGCCCGAGCCCGGATCCCGTGTCGAAGCCGTGGTCGACGACCACCGCGGCGGCCTCCCGCATGAGGCCGCGACCGCGTGCTCCCGGCGCGAGCCAGTACCCGATCTCGGCGGCACCGTCCGCGATGGCGTGCAGCCCGACGGTGCCGACGAGCCCGCCGCCCTCGAGCACGGCCCAGGTCAGGCGGTCGCCCGACGTCCAGCCGTCGGGGGAGAACCCGGTGACATACGCGACGCCGTCCTCGCGCGCGTACGGGACGGGGACGGGCACGTACCGCTGGATCGCCGGATCTTGGCAGGCGGCCTGGATCGCGTCGACGTCGTCGAGGGCGGGCGGGCGGAGCGTCAGGCGCGCGGTGCGGAGCGTCACAGGATCCATCGGGCCACGCTACCGGAGGGCTGTGTATCGAATTCCTCGTGTGGGGGGCGACCTTGTCGGTCATCCGACTATGTGCCTACCACACTATCGATTTATCAGAATAGTTCATCGCAGCCTTGACAAGGGTTCGAGTAGGGAGGAGGGTCTGCCGCATCGACCACATTCGAGGGTATATTTACCCAGAAAAGAGTTTACGCATGAAGGTAAATCGGCGGCTGATCGCAATGGCCGCCTCGCTCGCCGTTGTAGCGGGCACATTCGTCGCGAGCCCGGCCATGGCGGACTCGCATCCCGGCCCTGAACGTCGCTACGGATCTCCATTGACCACAGCGGCCATCGCTGCAGGCGACGCCTCGATCGCGAAGATCCGCGATCTCGGGGACGCCCTCACCACGATTCACGGCTCCGTGCACTTCGATGCGGCCCTCGCGCTCGAACGCGGCGCAGCACCCGTGACCGTTCGCGAGGTGGCGGTCGGCATCGTTGCCGGCGGCGGGGCCGTATCTGGGATCACCGTAGACGACTCGAAGGTCCTCGACGTCACGCGCATCGTCCTCGACTCTCGTTGTGCGGGCGTGACGAACTACTCCACCCAGTGGTTCGGACGGCAGCTGAAGCTGAATTCCTGCGACACGAGTCGCCTCATCGCTGCTCTGGCTGTGGGCGCGGGAATCGCCACCCTTGCCGCCATCGTCACCGCGGAGACGGGTGTCGGTGCAATCGCGGGCGGAGTGATAGCCGCACTGCTTTCCATCGGCGCGGGGGCTATCGCGTTCTGCGCTGCCGACGGCAACGGGGTGATCGTCGACCAGTCCTGGACCGGTGCTCCGTGGTGTGCAGGCCAGTGAAAGCATCTTCTTGGGAACGCGTTCGCCTGTGCGCTCAAGATCTGACCGTCGAGCAAGGAAGCGTGGCTTGAATGAGAGCGCGAAACCGCATTGTGTTTGTCATCACCCTCATCGTCACCTCAGGGCTGCTGACAGCCGGTGTGATCCTGTTCGCCACCTCCGGCGTCGATGACCTCCGAGGGCGGGGCCTCTGCTTCGCGGCTACCGGGATCGGGATGAGCTACGTCGTCGTGCGGCTTGTCCAGCGCAGGCGGACGGACCGCTAAGCGCGAGGCGCGTCCAGCGACACGCGCGCGGTCCGTTCACGACGACGGCCCGCCACCTCCGAGGGCGGATTCTCGTGGTCGTCGCAACACCTGATGATTTAGATGGTTGTCAGTAGAGCACGCATTCGCTCGGCTGGGGTGTCCCAGTCGAGCGTTTTGCGTGGTCG
>NZ_JAAVCB010000119.1:0-6732 GCF_014802555.1 Clavibacter sp.
GCCGTCGCGGCCGCGGCGCTCGCGCTGGTCGCGGGCGGATCCGGCCTCCTCGTCCAGGCGGCGGCGTGCGGCGCGGGAGACGTGAAGCTCGCCGGCGTCATCGGCCTGGCGCTCGGGCAGCTCGGGCCCGCGCAGGTCGCGCTGGGCCTCGCCGCGGGCACGATGCTCGGCGGCGTCGCGACGACCGCCCTGCTCGTCGCGGGCCGTGCCCGGGCGTCGACCGCCGTCCCGTTCGGTCCGTGGCTCGTGCTGGGCGCCCTCGTCGTGGTATCCGCTCCCCGTACGCTCGCGTGAGCGCGCAGGGGATCCGGCCGACGGTTGTCTGTGCGTGGGGATCCTCGTGCGCTGTCGGGCGTACGGTGGAGGGAGTGTCCAAGACCCCGGCATCGACGTACTGACGAGCCAGAGGATGAAGAGATGGCACAGAGATCGCTCTCACTGCTGCAGGACGAGACCGGTGTGCTCCTGGCCGCGGCCTCGCGCGCGGTGGTCTCGCTGTACCGGCCGCTGCTGCAGCCGCTCAACCTGACGCACCCGCAGTACCTCGTGCTGCTGGCCCTCGACGAGGAGGAGCCGCAGGCGGTCGTCGACCTCGCGGAGAAGCTGCACCTCACCCCGGGCACGCTCTCGCCGCTGCTCAAGCGCCTGGAGGTGTTCGGCTACGTGTCGCGCTTCCGCGACGCGACGGACGAGCGTCGCCTGTCCGTCGGCCTCACGCACGCCGGGCGCGACATGCTCCCCGTCATCTGGCGCGTGGGCGACCAGGTCCGCCGCGACATCGCCGGCGACGACGTGGACGACTCGCGGCTCCGCGACCTGCTCCAGGGCGTGCTCGACCGCGCCACCGCCCACGAGCAGGCGCACGACCACGCCGACGACCATGAGGACGAGGACGCGGCGGACGCCGGACAGGCCTGACCCGCGTCCGGCCTGACCCGCGTGCCGCTTGACCCGCGTGCGGCCTGACCCGCGTCCGGCGAGGGCCTCGCCGCTACTGCACGCCCGAGGTCAGGCGCGCGAGGTTGTCGAGCACCGTGCTGGACCGCGTGCGCCGGCTCCACTCCTCGAGGGTCAGCTCGCGGCTGCGCTTCCGGTAGCCGTCCTCGATCCGGCGCATCTCGCGCACGAAGCCGGGGCCGCGCACCATCAGCGAGACCTCCATGTTGAGGCTGAACGAGCGCATGTCCATGTTGCTGGATCCGATGACGGCCACGTCGTCGTCGATCGTGAAGTGCTTGCTGTGCAGGATGTACGGGGCCCGGTACATCCAGATCCGCACGCCCGCGTTCAGCAGCTCCTCGTAGTACGAGCGCTGCGCGTGGTAGACGACGGGCTGGTCGCCGATCTCGCTGACGAACAGCTCGACCGAGAGCCCGCGCTGAACGGCCGTGGTGATCGCGTACCGCATGGAGTCGTCGGGCACGAAGTACGGCGACGTGATCACGATGCGCTCCTGCGCGTAGTAGAGCAGCGCGTTGAACAGGCGCAGGTTGTTCTCGCCGGGGAACCCGGGGCCGGACGGCACGACCTGGCAGTCGAGCTCCTCGTCGTCGTCCGAGGCCGCGACCTCGATGGGGTCGGTCTCGCGCACGAGCAGCTGGTCGGTCTCCGCGTACCAGTCGGTGATGAAGATCGCGTTGAGGCCGCTCACGATGGGACCCTCGAGCCGGGTCATGAGGTCCTGCCACTTGAGGCCCCGCTTGCGGTTGACGACCTTGTCGTAGCTGCGGTGCACCATGTTCTGGGATCCCATGAAGCCGACGCGGCCGTCGATCACGAGCACCTTGCGGTGGTTGCGGAGGTCGGGCCGCTGGTAGCGCCCGCGCAGGGGCTGGACGGGCAGCATGAGGTTCCAGTCCGCGCCGATCGCCGTGAGCTTGCGCGTCGTCCGCTTGTAGCCGGGTGCGCGCAGCGACGCGATGTGGTCGAGCAGCACGCGCACGGTGACGCCGCGCTGCACGGCGCGCTCGAGGGCGTCGAAGAAGGGTGCGCTCGTCACGTCCCAGGCGAGGATGTAGAACTCGACGTGCACGTACCGCGTGGCCCTGTCGACCTCGGCGGTCATCGCGGCGATGGACTCGTCGTAGTGGCTGTAGAGCTTCGCGCGGTTGCCGCCCACGAGCGGCATGGAGCCGAGCGTGCGGTTGAGCTCCACGACCGAGTCCAGCCACGACGGCCACGAGTGCTCGCGCGTGACGCGCTCGATGCCCTCCGTCGACTCGATGATGAACCGGTTGATCTCCTGCTGCTTCTCCCGGCGCCGCTTCGGCAGGCGCGTGGACCCGATGAGCAGGAACAGGAAGATGCCGAGGTACGGCAGGAAGAAGATCGCCATGAGCCACGCCATGGCGGTGGACGGCCGACGGTTGCGGGGGATCACCAGCAGCGCCACCACGCGCACGATGAAGTCGACGAGCACCGCGAGCCCCGCGAGGATGAGGGTGGTCATCGAGGGGTCCATCAGGCGGAGTCTATCCGCCGCATCCGCGCCGCCCGGGGGTCCCGGCTCCCGCCGGACAGGCCGGGCGGGCGCCGCCGCGGGCGGCGCGGCGGATCAGCGGAAGTTGACGAACTGCAGGTCGAGGTCGACGTCGGCGCCCTTGAGCAGCGCGATGGTCTGCTGCAGGTCGTCCCGGCTCTTGCTGGAGACGCGGAGCTCGTCGCCCTCGACGCGGCTCTTGATGCTCTTGGGGCCCTCGTCGCGGATGATCTTGCCGAGCTTCTTCGCGTTGGCCTGGTCGATGCCCTGCTTGAGGGTGACCTCGATGCGGTACTCCTTGCCCGAGGCGAAGGGCTCGCCCTCCTCGAGGCTCTTGAGGCCGATGCCGCGCTTGAACATCTTCGTCTGCAGCACGTCGAGGATCGCCTTCACGCGCTCCTCGCTGGAGGCCTTCATGAGGATGGTGTCGCCGCTCCACTCGATGGAGGCGCCCACGTTCTTGAAGTCGTAGCGCTGCTCCACCTCCTTCTGGGTCTGGTGGACGGCGTTGTCCGCCTCCATGCGGTCGACCTTGCTGACGACGTCGAACGAGGAATCTGCCATGCGGACCATGTTAAGGGACGGGCGGCTGCGGGCCCGCGGCGGCGGCGGCCGACGATTTCGGTTCGCGGGTCGGCGACCGCTATCATCGACGAGCGTCTCCGGTCAGTGATCACACGGGTCGGGTGCGCATGGCGAGTTACCCTAGCGGCCAAAGGGATCTGACTGTAAATCAGACGGCTCAGCCTTCGGGGGTTCGAATCCCTCACTCGCCACCGAACGAGGACGGCCCCGCTGTGCGGGGCCGTCCGTCTGTCCCCGACGCGTCCGTCGGGGCCCGCCCGTGCCCGCACCGTCGCGCGCACGCCCGACGACCTGGATCCACCACCGATGTTCCCCGCCGCACCCGGCCCACGCACGCGCGCCCTCGGCACGTCCGGCGTCGTCGTCTCCGCGCTCGGCCTCGGCACGAGCGGCTTCGGCTGGACCGCCGACCGCGACGAGGCGTGGGCGATCCTCGACGCGTACCGCGAGGAGGGCGGCACCTTCATCGACACCGCCTCCTCCTACTCGCAGTGGGTGCCGGGCCACGAGGGCGGGGAGTCCGAGGCGATCATCGGCGGCTGGCTGGCCGCGCGCGGCTGCCGCGACGACGTGGTCGTCGGCACCAAGGTCGGCAAGAGCCGCGACGCCCCCGGCACGTCGGCGCGGTCCATCCGCCGCGGGGTGGACGCCTCGCTCCGCCGGCTCGGCACGACGCACGTCGACATCGTGCACGCGCACCTCGACGACACCCGCACCCCGCTCGAGGAGACCGTCGCCGCGCTGTCCGAGCTCGTGGAGGAGGGCAAGGCGCGGCTGGTCGGCGTCTCCGGGTTCCGGCCCGAGCGGATCGAGCAGGCGCTGGCGCTCGCGCACGGATCCGGCGCGGTGCCCGTCGGCGTGGTGCAGGAGGAGTACAGCTTGCTGGTCCGCGACCACGCGGAGGGGCGGCTGCAGGCGGTGGTCCGGCAGGAGGGCCTCGGCCTCGTCGCGCACAGCGTGCTCGCCAAGGGGTTCCTCACGGGCAAGTACCTGCCGGGTGCGCCCGCGGTGCCGTCCGCCCGCGCGCTCGACGCGGAGCAGCACATGTCGGCGGGCGGGCACGCGACCGTGCGCGCGGCCGAGGAGGTCGCGAGGACGCGCGGCGTCACGGTCGCCGAGGTCGCCATCGCGTGGGTGCTCGGTCGGCCCGGGATCGCGAGCGCGCTCGTCGGCGCGCGCACGGCCCGGCAGATCCGGCAGCTGATGCCCGCTGCGCAGCTCGTGCTCGACGACGACGAGGTGTCCCGCCTCGCGTCCGCCGCAGCCCGGGCGACGCGGGACGAGAGCGCCTGACCCGCCCGTATCCTGGGGCGACCGCCGCCCGAGCCGCCCGAGGAGATCCGCCCGTGTCCCGTCCCTGGCCCGAGGGCTCCTACATCGCCGCCCTGCTCGTGATGACGACCGCGACCGGCGCCATCGACGGCGTCAGCTACCTCGCGCTCGACCGCGTCTTCACCGGCAACATGACCGGCAACGTGCTCTTCATCGGCTTCGGCCTCGTGGGCGTCGCCGACATCCCCGTGCTCAACAACCTCGTGGCGCTCGTGGCCTTCATGCTCGGGGCGGTGATCGCGTCGCGCATCACCCGACGCGCGCCCACCGACGTGCACCTGCCGCGCTCCTCCGTCTGGATCCTCGTCACGGGCGCCCTGGTCACGCTCGCGCTCGCCGTGGTCTGGCTCGCGGTCGGGACGCTCGACACCGGGGTCATGATCGCCATCACGGGCTTCCTCGCGCTGCTGCTCGGCGCTCAGGCGGCCGCCGTGAAGAGCATCGGGCTGCGCGACCTCTCGACCGTGGTCGTGACGATGACGATGGTGAACCTCTCCTCCGACAGCCGCGTCGCCGGCGGCACGGGCGCCGCGTGGGCCCGCCGCATCGGCGCGATCGTCTGCATGGGGCTCGGCGCGCTGGTCGCCGCGCTCATCACGACGCACGCCGGCGGCGCGTGGGCGCTGCTCGCGGCGGGCGGCCTGATGGTGCTGGGCGTCGGCCTGCTGTGGAACGCGCGCCGGATCGAGCGGGGGCGCCTCCGTGAGGGTGCCGCCGCGTCGACCGACGAGGCGCGCGCCGCCGTGTCGCCCGCCTGAGCGCCGCGCGCCGGCCGGCCCCGCCCCTCTGGCAGGCTGGTCGCATGACGACCCCCGGTGACTCCGAGCTCCTGACCATCGCCCGCGACATCGCCGTCCGCGCCGGGGAGCTCGCGCTCCGCCGCCGCCGCGAGGGCGTCGAGGTCGCCGCGTCGAAGTCCAGCCCGGAGGACATCGTCACGCACACCGACCGCGAGACCGAGGACCTCATCCGGCAGGCGCTGCGAGACGTCCGCCCCGAGGACGGCTTCCTCGGCGAGGAGTCTGAGGGCACGTCCGGAACCTCCGGCCTCACCTGGGTGGTCGACCCCATCGACGGCACCGTCAACTTCCTCTACGGCATCCCCGCGTGGGCCGTGAGCGTCGCCGTGGTCGAGGGCGACGCGGATCCGCTCACCTGGACCGCGCGCGCCGGCTGCGTCGTGAACCCCACCCTCGGCGAGGTCTACACGGCGACGGCGGGCGGCGGATCCGCGCTCGACGGCCGACCGCTCGCCGTGAACGCGGGCGTGCCGCTCTCCCTCGCGCTCGTGGGCACGGGCTTCTCGTACGGCGCGGAGACGCGCATGCGGCAGGGCCGCGTGATCACCGAGCTGCTCGGCGAGGTGCGCGACATCCGCCGGATCGGCGCCGCGTCGCTCGACCTCTGCAACGTCGCGGCGGGCCGCACCGACGCGTACTTCGAGCGCGGGCTGAAGCCGTGGGACCACTCGGCCGGCGCCCTGATCGCGGCGGAAGCCGGCGCGCGCGTGACCGGGATCAGCGGCGGACCCGCGTCCGCCGAGCTCCTGATCGCCGCGGATCCCGAGCTCGCGCGCGCCCTCGAGGAGCGGCTGGAGCGCCCGCGCGCATAGCCCCTGAAGCCCCCCGCGCGCATCCCCCGGGTGGCGCGAATCCCTTCCGGAGGTTAGCCTTTACCGATCCGTTACATCGCGGCCGGGCTGGAACCGGTCGCTCGCGCACGCCCCGACACCGCTCGGCCGGCATCGCGCTGCACCTGTCCCCTGCTCAAGGAGCTCCACGATCCTGTCCTGCCTCCACGCCTCGCGTGCCCCCCAGCCCTCCGACCGGCGGCCCTCGTGCTGACCCCCGACGAGACCGCAGGGACCGTGTACCCGACGCGACGCGAGCGCCGCGAGGCCGAGCGCCTGGCCGCCGAGCGGGCATCGGGCGGATCCGCACCCCGGGCGGAGGCGGATCAGCCCCGTGAGCCCGCGGTCGCCGCGGTCGCCGTGGCCGAGCAGCCCGTGGACCAGCCCGTCGAGGCGCCCGCCGATTTGTCCGGCGTCGCGGACGCTCAGCCCGAGCAGGTCGCCCCCGCCGAGCAGGTCGCCCCCGATGCGCTCATCGCCCCCGCGCCCCGCGCCCCGCATCCTCCACGTCTCGGTCGAGGCCCCGGCCGCCCCGAGCACGCACCTCCCCGCGCAGGCCGAGCCCGCTGCTGCCGGGGCCGCGGAGACCGTGCCCCTCGCGACCCGCGCCCGTCGCCTCCGCGCCGTATCCGCCGCCGCACCCGAGTCGCGCCGCTCCTCGTACGTGCCCGCGAAGCGCGCGAGCGTCCCGGCCGCCGCCCCGCAC
>NZ_JAAVCB010000120.1:0-5510 GCF_014802555.1 Clavibacter sp.
ACCGGGCATTAGCGATGGGACATCGAGGCCTCCTGGCGATGGTTGAACTAGACAGCTCCATCAAGCCAGGAGGCCTCTTCACACGCCCCGAAGTGTCACCAACGTCATGGCCGAGTACACCTAGTGCGCGGCCTGGGCGATGACGGCGCGCGTGATGCGCTTCCGGAACACCCAGTACGTCCACGCCTGGTAGGCGAGGATCAGCGGCAGCGCGAAGCCCGCGGCCCACGTCATGATCGTCAGCGTGTACGGCGAGGACGAGGCGTTCTCGAGCGTGAGCCCGTTCGCGGGGTCGTTCGACGCGGGCATCACATACGGGTGCAGGGCCGTGAAGAGGCTGGCGACCGCGAGGGCGATGGTCGCCGCGAGCAGCCCGAACGCCCACCGCTCCCGCCCTCGGACGTTCGCGAGGTACGAGCCGACGAGGGCGACGGCCGCGAGCGCGGACACGAGCCCAGACAGCGCCGACCCGTGCGCGAGCGTCGTCCAGACGAGGAACGCCGCCGCGATGACGATGGTGACGGCTCCCACGCGCATCGACAGCAGGCGGGCGCGTGCCCGGATCGGCCCGTCGGTCTTGAGCGCCGCGAACTGCAGGCCGTTGACGAGGAACAGCGAGAGCGTCGTGAGGCCGCCGAGCAGCGCGTACGGGTTCAGCAGGTCGAGCGTGGATCCCGTGTAGTCGTGGTTCGCGTCCATCGGCACCCCGCGCACCACGTTCGCGAACACGACGCCCCAGAGGAACGACGGCACGACCGAGCCCGTGACGATCATCGCGTCGAACCACCCGCGCCACCGGTCGGACGCGCCCTGGTGCCGGAACTCGAACGAGACCCCGCGGAGGATGAGCGTGATAAGGATCGCGAGCAGCAGCAGGTAGAAGCCGCTGAACATCGTGGCGTACCACTCGGGGAAGGCCGCGAAGAGCGCGGCCCCGGCGACGATGAGCCACGTCTCGTTGAGGTCCCACACCGGCCCGATGGTGTTGATGAGGACGCGGCGGTCGGTGTCGTCCTTCGCGAGGAACGGCAGGCTCATCCCCACGCCGAAGTCGAAGCCGTCGAGCACGAAGTAGCCGACGAAGAGGAAGGCGATGACGCCGAACCAGATGAGCGTGAGGTCCATCAGTACACGCTCGCTTCCCGGACGACCTCGCCCGTCACCGGGTCCGGCTCCTGCTCGGCCTCCGGGCCCTTCTGCGCGGCCTTCAGGATCAGGCGGAACTCCACCACCGCGAGCGACCCGTAGACCACCGTGAAGGCGACGAGCGAGATGAGCACCTGGAGCCCGGTGACGTTCGGCGAGACCGCGGACGAGGTCTGCAGCAGGCTGAACACGATCCAGGGCTGGCGGCCCATCTCCGTGAAGATCCAGCCGACCGTCATCGCGAGCAGCGGCAGCGGGGCGGCCCAGATGGCGACCCTCCACATCCAGGGCTTCGTGATCCGGCGGCCGCCGCGCGTGAACCAGAGGCCCCCGACCGCGACGGCGATGGCCGCCATGCCGAAGCCCATCATCCAGCGGAAGGCCCAGTAGGTGACCCAGATGGTGGGCGTGTAGTCGCCGGGGCCGTAGCTCGCGACGTACTGCGCCTGCAGGTCGTTGATGCCCTGGACCGTGCCGTCGAGCGTGTGCGTCGAGAGGAACGACAGCAGGTACGGGATGCGGATGGAGAACAACTCGCTCGAGCCGTCCGGCGTGCCCCACGTGAAGAGCGAGAACGACGCGGCGGCACCGGACGACGTGTCGTAGTGCGCCTCGGCCGCGGCCATCTTCATGGGCTGCGTCTGCACCATCGCGAGCCCGAGCGAGTCGCCGGAGAGGATGGTGAGCGCACCCGAGACGACCATGAACCACATGCCGAACCTCATCGCCGGCATCATCGTCTCGAGGTGCTGGTTCCGCGACAGGTGCCAGGCGGCGACCGAGATGATGACCGCGGCGGCGCACATGAAGGCCGCGAAGATCGTGTGCGGGAACGCGGCGAGGGCGACCTTGTTGGTGAGCAGCGCCCAGATGTCGGTCAGCTCGGCCCGGCCGCGCGCCTCGTCGATGCGGTAGCCGACCGGGTTCTGCATGAACGCGTTGGCCGAGAGGATGAAGTAGGCCGACAGGATCGACGCGACCGAGACCACCCAGATGGACGCGAGGTGCAGCTTCTTCGGGAGCTTGTCCCAGCCGAAGATCCACACGCCGATGAACGACGCCTCGAGGAAGAACGCGAGAAGGCCCTCGAGCGCGAGCGGGGCGCCGAAGACGTCGCCGACGAAGCGGGAGTACTCCGACCAGTTCATGCCGAACTGGAACTCCTGCACGATGCCCGTGACCGTGCCCATCGCGAAGTTGATGAGGAAGATCCTCCCGAAGAAGCGCGTGAGCCGCAGGTAGTGCTGCTTCCCCGTGCGCACCCACGCCGTCTGGTAGAGCGCGCAGACGAAGGCCATGCCGATCGTGAGCGGCACGAAGAGGAAGTGGTAGACGGTCGTGAGGCCGAACTGCCAGCGGGACAGCAGGAGCGGGTCGAGGAGGTCGTTCACTCCGGGCGACCGCTCTGGCGGCGGCCGGGTGCGGGGTGGTCTGCGGGAACGGGGTGCGGTGTCATGGCGACCGGATGCGCTTCCTGTGGAGGGCGGGTCATGCGGGGTGAGGCTCCATCGCGACACCACGATTCTACGACTTGTAGACGATCCGCGCGAGCCCGGCGCGCAGGTCCCGGCCGCGTCGCGTTGGCCGACCGGCGACGCGCGCGACACCCGGCGTTCACCCGGCCGGGCGATGGTCGGACCACGCACCCGGATCGGCGTCGACCCGGTGCGCCCACGCGCGGGGCCGGCTCCGGCTCCGCACCCTCCGTCGGCACCCGGATCCGGCACCGCACCCACCCGCACCGCGCACGTCGACCGAAGGGCCGCCGCCATGACCTCACCCGCTCCCGCCTCGCCGGCGTCCGACCGCACCCGCGGATCCGCGACGTCCGCCGCCGGCGCCCCCGCCTCGGCCTTCGTCGCCCTGCTCGTGGCCGACGGCGCGCACCTCACCGGACGGGTCGCCGAGACGGCCGACCGCCTCGAGTCCGGAGCGCCCGCCGAGCGCTACGACGCCCGCAGCGCGTCGGTCGAGGACGCGCTCGTCGTGGCCCTCGCGCTCGTGGCCGGCGGTCTCGACGTCCGCGACGCCGCCCAGCACGCCGTCGACGGGGATCCCGCGCCCGTCATCCAGGCCCTCCACTCGCTGGCCGGCCGCGGCGGCGTGGAGCCGTACCTCCTCCGCAACGGCCTCACGGTCGACCAGTTCCACGCGCTCCGCGACGCCGTCGTCGCGGGCGGCGGACGCGAGCTCGACGAGTCCCAGGACTGACGCCACTAGGCGTCCACCGCCGATCCCGGTCGCGCCCCTCCTTCTGGGGCCACGTCCATGTGTCCGCATAAATGAGGACCCGGCTAGAGTCGTCCATGAGCGCGCGGCCCTTACCCCCCCCTGGGTCGGGCGTTCGCAACCCGACGAGCTCGTCCGTCCATCCCCCCGGATCGGACGGCTCCCGGATCACGGAGATCTCCCGTCCCCCGAAGGACCGAGGTCACCGGAGAGGCCCGGCACCTGTGGCGTTCCCGCGCCCCGTGCCGGGCCTCTCGACGGTCCGCCCCGCGGATCCGCCCGCGCGTCAGCCCGCGCGGCCTCCCGGAGGCTCCTCCGCGGACGCGTCGTCCTCGACGAGCGGGAGGTGGAGGATCGCGAGGTCGAGCGGCCGGCCGAACTTCCAGCCGATGCCGGGCAGCAGGCCCACCTGCCGGAAGCCGAGCCGCTCGTGCAGGCGGATGGATCCGGTGTTCCCGGCCTCGATGTCCGCGAAGACGGCGCGCTTGCCCGCTGCCCGCGCGTGCGCGACGACCGCCTCGACGAGCGCGCGGCCGATGCCGCGGCCCTGGAACCCGTCGCGCACGTAGACGGAGTCCTCCACGGAGAAGCGGTAGCCGGACATGCGCCGCCACGGGCCGTAGGTGCCGTACCCGGCGAACGCCCCGTCGACCTCGGCCACGAGGATCGGGTCGCCCGCCTCGGTCGTCTCCCGGAACCACGCCTCGCGCTCGGCACGATCGACCGGTTCCTCCGTCCAGAGCGCGGTGCCGGTGAGGATCGCGTGGTTGCGGATCTCCAGCAGATCGTCGATGTCGCGGGGCTCGGCGGGGCGGATCCTCATCCCGGCAGGGTAGCGGAGCGGTCGCGTCGCGCCCTGCGGCAGGATCAACGCATGGACTGCACTTTTTCGCGGGTCGACTGGGACGACATCGACGCGACCTCCCTCCGCGCCGCCCAGCGCGCCGAGCTCGACCTCCGCTACGGCGGCGACCTGGAGCCCGGGACGAAGCCGACGGCTGCCGACATGGCCGCGTTCCTCGTGGCGCGCGACGCGGCAGGCGCGCCCGTCGGCTGCGGCGGGATCCGGATGCTCGGCGACCGCGGCGACGGGACCCCGTGGGCGGAGCTGAAGCGCATGTACGTGGTGCCCGCCGCCCGCGGGACGGGCGTCGCGACGGCCCTTCTCCGCACCCTGGAGGAGACGGCCCGGGAGCTCGGCGTGGTCGACCTGGTGCTCGAGACCGGACCCGAGCAGCCCGACGCCATGCGGTTCTACGTCCGCGAGGGCTGGACCGAGATCCCCCGCTTCGGCGCCTACGCCGACTCCGAGGGCTCGCGCTGCTACGCGCTGACGCTCGCGTGATCCGCCGGCTCCGGCTCCTCGCGCTCTCCTCGCACCCGGGGCCGACGGCCACCGTCACGGTGCTGGCGGGCGGGCTCGCCGTCGCGCTCGGCTACGGGCCCGGGCGCGTGGCCGCTGTGGCGCTGGCCGTGCTGCTCGGCCAGCTGTCCATCGGGCTCTCCAACGACTGGATCGACGCCGAGCGCGACCGCAGCGTCGCCCGCGCGGACAAGCCCGTCGCGCGCGGCGAGGTCGCGGTCGGGCACGTGCGGGCGGCCGCCCTCGCGACGGCGGCGGCGTGCTTCGTCTCATCGGCCGCGCTCGGGCCGGCTTTCCTCCTGGCGCACGCTGTGCTGGTGGGTGCGGGCTGGGCCTACAACGCCGGCCTCAAGCGGACCGCCGTGAGCGTGGTGCCGTTCGTCGTGGCCTTCGGGATCCTGCCGACGGTGGTGGCCCTCGGGGCGGCGGATCCGGTGCCCGCGGCCGCGTGGGCCATGGCGACGGGTGCGGTGCTCGGCGTCTCCATCCACTTCACCAACGTGCTGCCCGACCTCGAGGACGACGCCCGCACCGGAGTGCGCGGCCTGCCGCACCGGCTGGGGCGCGTGCCGTCGGGCCTCGTCGCGTTCGGGGCGCTCGCGCTCGGCGCGGTGGTCGTGGCCGTCGGCCCCGTGCTCGCGGATCCCGCGCACGCCGTCACGCCGCTCGCCGTGGCGGGGCTCGTCGTCACGCTGGGCATCGCCGCGTGGGGCGCCGTGCGCGTCGTGACCCGCCCGCCGGGCCGCCTGCTGTTCCAGCTGATCATGGCGGC
>NZ_JAAVCB010000121.1:0-11901 GCF_014802555.1 Clavibacter sp.
CGGCGGCCGCAGCGGCTGCGGCTGCGGCCGCCGCGCGGGCCTCGGCCTGGCGGCGGGCCTCGGCGGCCGCCTCCTCCTGGCGCTTCCGCTCGCCGATCGCGAAGCCCTCCTCGACGGAGATGCGGGAGTCGCGGAGCGTGGTCAGCTGCGCCTGCAGCTCGGAGCTGCGGGCCTCCTGCTCGGCGAGCGCCTGATCCGCGCGAGCCTGGGCCGCGGAGGCCTCCTGCAGCTTGGCCTCGGCGTCGGCGGCGAGGGCGGCGAGCGCCTCCTTCGCCACGGACGCCTGCTTGCCGAGCGACTCGGCCGTGCGAGCCGAGGTGACGGCGGCGGTGAAGGCGGTGTCCTGCCGGTCGGCGAGCTTGGTCGCCGTGCCCATGCGGGAGAGGAGGGCGTCGGCGTCGTCGCCCCCGCTCGTGAAGAGGCGGAGGGAGACGTCGTCGCTGCCGCCGCTGCGGGCGAGCCGGGCGACGAGCTGGCCGACCTGGCGCTTCGCCTCGTCGGCGTCGGCCTGCGCGCGCTCGGCCTTGGACTCGAGGGCCTCGAGCTCGCCGGTCGCCTGGTCGAGCGCATCCACGGCGGCGGCGTGCTCGTCGGCGCGCTGGAGCGCGAGGGCCGTGGCGGCCTCGACCTCGGCGGAGAGCCCGGAGATGAGGGAGGTGATCCGCCCGACCTGGTCGGCGGTCGCCTGCTCGCTCGAGCGCGCGGCCTGCACCTCGGACCAGGTGGGGTACTCCTCCGCGGCCTGCGCGGACGGCACGCCGAGGCCGAGCAGGAGGCCGGATGCGGCGAGCACCGCTGCCATGCGCAGGCGCGGCGCGGTCGCGTGCCGCTGGCGTCCGGGGACGGGGCGGGGTGTGCGTGCGGTGCGGGAGATGGCGGGCCTCGTCGAGGTCGGTGGAGCGCGGATCTTCCGACGGTAACCGAAATACGCGCGGACAACACCATCCACTTTCGTTTCCGGTACCGAGGAAATACTGCTCGACCCTAGGCTCGGGGCGCAGGACGACCGGCGTCCGGTCGGGAGCGCGCATGACGGTGATCGAGGTGCCCGGCGGCCGGGCGCAGGCGCGCGGAGCCGGGATCGTCACCGCCGTCGTCGGGTTCGCCGGCACGTCGGCGGTCGTGCTCACCGGGCTCACCGCGGTGGGGGCGTCGCCGTCCCAGGCCGCGTCCGGGCTGCTCGCGCTGTGCGTCACGCAGGGGCTCGGCACCGTGCTCCTCGCGCACCGCTTCCGCCGACCGATCACGCTCTCCTGGTCGACGCCCGGGGCGGCGCTGCTCATCGGGTCCGGCGCGGTCGAGGGCGGCTGGGCCGCGGCGGTCGGGGCGTTCCTCGTCTGCGTGGTGGCGGCCTCCGGGATCACGGTCGGCGGCCTCGGCGCCGCGTTCTGCGCGCTCGTCGCCGGCGTGCTCGCGCACCTCGCGCTCCGGACGCGCGCGAGCCCGCGTGACAGACTCGATCGACACGAGGAGCGCGACGCCGCATGAGCCACGACACCACCCCCGCATCACCCGGAGCCGGAGCCGACGCCGACGCCGCCGTCGCCGCCCCGCTCGACCCCGAGCTGCAGAGCACGACCTGGACGCTGGTGCTCGCCCTCAGCGCTGAGCAGGTCTCGGGCGACGGCACGAGATCCGCCCGCCTGGCCGAGGCGCAGGCCGCGTTCGAGCGCCTGCTGCCCGCCGACCACGTCGTCAACCGCTGGACGCGCGAGGTCGGCCGCATGATGACCGAGGAGGCGCGCCTCTGGACCCGGTGGGAGCTGTTCACCCCCACGGTCGCGACGCCGCTGAAGCTGTGGTCGGAGGGCTACGTCGACGAGACGTGGTTCGCCGAGCGGCTGGAGGACGACCCGTTCGTCCCCGTCGTGATGAAGGCCCCCGCCGACGCTCCCCAGGACGGGGCCGCGTCGTGAAGGTCCTCGTCACCGGATCCCGCGGCAAGGTCGGCCGCGCCGCCGTCGAGGCGCTCGTCGCCGCCGGCCACGACGTGACGGGCGTCGACCTGGTGCGTCCCGTCTTCGACGCCGGCGTCGTGGTGCCCGGCCGCTACGTGATGGCCGACCTCACGGACGCCGGATCCGCGTTCGCGCTCGTCGCCGGCATGGACGCCGTGGTGCACGTCGCCGCGATCCCCCAGCCCACCGGCAATCCCGCGCACGTCGTGCTGCAGACCAACCTCATGTCGACCTTCAACATGATCGAGGCCGCCGTGCGCTTCGGCGTGCCGCGCTTCGTCAACATCTCGAGCGAGAGCATCGTCGGCAACTTCTTCCCGGAGCGGCCCTTCCTGCCGGACTACGCGCCCGTGGACGAGGAGCACCCGCTCCGCCCGCAGGACCCGTACGCCCTCTCCAAGGCCTTCGGCGAGCAGCTGATGGACGCAGCCGTGCGCCGCTCCGACATCCGCGTGATCTCGCTCCGCCCGAGCACCGTGCACAACGAGGATAACTACACGTCGAACCTCGGGAAGCAGGTGCGCGACGCGTCCGTGCTCACGGCGAACCTCTGGAGCTACATCGACGCGGACGACCTGGCCGACGCCATCGTGCTCTCGGTCGCCTCTGACCTGCCCAGCCACGAGGTCTTCTACATCGCGGCCGCCGACAACGCGGGCGGGCACGACTTCGCCGCCGAGCTGAAGCGGCACTACGGCGACGCCATCGAGCTGCGGGCGATCGAGCGGGTCGACTCCTCGGGCATCTCGACCGCGAAGGCCCGCCGCCTCCTCGGCTGGGAGCCGACGCGCAGCTGGCGCGACCACCTCGACGCCGACGGGAACGCGCTGCCTCGCTAGCGGATCGGGCCGCTGGTCGCTCTGCCTGCCCCCGCGGCGCGCGCGGCGTCAGCCCACGAGGCGAGCCGGCAGAGTGACCCACCGCCCCCTCCTATCGGTGCACGCTCCCCGAGTCGAGCGTCCAGATCTCGTTCGGAGACGCGAACCACACCCGCGAGCCGATCAGGTCCCGCTTCCCGCAGTGGTTGACGAGGATGAGCTTGGCTCCCGAGCCCCGGTATGACCGGTGCTGCAACGGGATGGCGTTCCATCCGTGCGACAGTTCGATGCAGTACTCGTCGCTGTGCGCGAACGTCTGGACGATCACGCCGTGCTTGCCCGTCACGGTGTCGGTCACGCGGAGGTCGAAGCCGTCCCACGGCTTCGCGTGCGGGCCGGCCTCCGGGCGCGCCTGGGCGGGCTGCGACACGGCCGCGGAGAGGACGGTCAGGAGGGCGGCGCCGCCGACGACGACGACGCGATGACGACGCGGATCAGGGGAGAGCGGACGAGGACAGGGCACGGGCACCTCACGGGTTCACATAGTCGGCGACGGGACGAGGATCATCGGGGAGACCGCCGCGCGGTCCTGGCAGCTCCCGCACGGACGGTCTGCTGCCGGTCAGGGACGATACGTCCGACGAAACTCCGTCGTCGCCAGATGCCAGTGCTCACCGGCGAAGACGTCCCGCGTGGTGTCGGGAAGCTGGCTTCCTCGCTCGCAGGTGTCCAGAGCGCTGACGGTCGCGTCGGCACCATCCTGCACTTTCTCCGCAGCGGGGAAGGGGACGGCCACCCACCCGGGCATGATCCGGACGCAGTCGACCGTGCCCGCCCCATAGGACTGCAGGATCAGACCGTGTACATCGTTCCGTCCCACGTAGATGTCGATGCCGTTCCACCTGCCTGTGTGAGGTGCTCGTTCCGAGTACGGGGTGGGGGTCGCGGCGGAGGCGCGTTCGGCCGGGAGCCCCACCGCGACGAGCAGGGAGGACGCAATGCAGAGGCAGGCGTCGAGCGCGCGCGTGCGTCGATCGCGAGTGGCGAGTGGAGCGGTGGCGAGCGGAGCGGTGGCTTTCATGACGGATCCTGACGTTCGAGGGAGCGCGCACCCGACCAGGCGACGCGAGACCCTCGCAGGCTAGGAGCGGGAAGCTGATCGCCTCGCGATCGGCCCACAGGGAACGAACCCGTGCCCCACGGATCATCCGGGGCAGGCGGGGCAGGCGTGGCGGACCCCGGACCCTGGTCGCCGTGAGGTGCCCGTCCTCGCCTGGCCGGACTCGCGGCAGATCCGTCGTCACCGGCATCTCGTCGGTGCGCAGGTCGGCCGAGGACGCCCTACCTGCCGTCCGGATGGCGCGTCATCGGGAGTCGATCCCGATCCACCCTGGCGCGACGGCCATGCACATGGCCTGGACGTGGTCGGCCTGCACCAGGAGACCATGCACGTCGCCACGGCCCACGAGGAGTTCGTCCCCCTTGCACGTGCCGACATGCGAGAGCCGCTCGGCCCGGCCAGCGCGGACGGTGACGGCGGCCGCGGAGGCCGGTCCAGCCGGACGTCGACCGCACCGACCGCGCCGAGGAGGACCACGCCGACGAGACCTCGGAGCAGGACGTGCGATCGACGGCGGAGGCGGACGGAGGGCGAGGAGACACCCCCGGGCGGCCCGTGTGGTCGGGGCGTGTACAGGATGCCCGCTGGAGAGCCAGCATCCGGTCGAGTCCCCACCGCGGCGGACGCCTCCCGGACGCTCCCTCCTCGTCCGGCGCGGTGCCCGGGGCCCGGCTCAGCGCCCCGTGTCCGGGGGCCGCTCCCCGGGAGCGACCCCTGCGCAAGGACGGCGGGAAGCGCGCCCGTCAGCGCGCTCCGAGCTCCGCGAGCACCTCGGCGAGCTGGCCGACGGCCCAGACGAGGTCCTCCTCCTCCACCACGATGGGCGGGGCGAGGCGGATCGTCGAGCCGTGCGTGTCCTTCGCGAGCACGCCGCGCTCGGCCAGCCGCTCGCAGACCGCGCGGCCCGTGGCGAGCGCCGGGTCGATGTCGATGCCCGCCCAGAGACCCCGGCCGCGCACCTCGAGCACGCCGTGGCCGACGAGGTCCGCGAGCCGCGCGTGCAGCACGGCGCCGAGGCGGCGCGCGCGCTCCTGCGGCTCGCCCGACGCGAGCATGTCGACGACCGCGTGCCCCACGGCCGCGGCCAGCGGGTTGCCGCCGAACGTGGATCCGTGCTGCCCCGGCTGGATGACGCCCAGCACGTCCGCGTCGCCGACGACCGCGGAGACGGGCACGATGCCGCCGCCGAGCGCCTTGCCGAGGAGGTACAGGTCCGGCACGACGCCGGCGTTGTCGCACTCGAAGGTCGCGCCCGTGCGGCCGAGGCCCGACTGGATCTCGTCCGCGATCATCAGCACCCGCTCGCGCGTGCAGATGCGCCGCACGTCGGCGAGGTAGCCCGCGGGCGGCACGACGATGCCGGCCTCGCCCTGGATCGGCTCCACGAGCACGGCGACCGTGTCCGCGTCGATCGCCGCCTCGAGCGCCGCCGCGTCGCCGTACGGGACGGTGACGAAGCCGGGCGTGAACGGCCCGAAGTCGGCGCGCGCCTCCTCGTCGTCGCTGAAGCTGACGATGGTGGTGGTGCGGCCGTGGAAGTTGCCGGCCATGACGATGATCTTCGCCCGGCCCGCGGCCACGCCCTTCACGCGGTAGCCCCACGCGCGCGCGACCTTGATGCCGGACTCCACGGCCTCCGCACCCGTGTTCATCGGCAGGACCATGTCCTTGCCCGCGAGTTCGGCGAGCGCCGTGACGAACGGGCCCAGCTTGTCGTTGTGGAACGCGCGGCTCGTGAGGGTGATCCGCCCGAGCTGCTCGGTCGCGACCCGCACGAGCTCCGGGTGCGAGTGGCCGAAGTTCACGGCCGAGTACGCGGCGAGGCAGTCGAGGAGGCGCCGGCCGTCGAGGTCGGTGACCCACGCGCCCTGGCCGGACGCGACGACGACGGGCAGCGGGTGGTAGTTGTGCGCGGCGTGCTCCTCCTCCGCGCGGATCGCGCGGGCGCCGGCCTCGGAGGCGGCCGGGCGGTCGATGGTGTCGGTCATGGCGTGGTCTCCCGTCGTCTCGTCGGTCGCTGTCTCGCCGGTCACTGCCGCAGCTCTAGCGTGCAGCACTTCACGCCGCCGCCGCCGAGCAGCAGCTCGGACAGGTCGACGCCGATGGGGGTGTAGCCGCGCTCGCGCAGCGACGCCTCGAACCCGACGGCCTTCTCGGCGATGACCACGTTGCGGCCGTCGCTGTAGGAGTTGAGGCCGAGGATCGACGCGTCCTGCTCGCTCACCTCGACCGCGTCCGGGTAGCGGCGTTCGATCTCGTCGAGGCTGTCGGCGTCGAACGCGCTCGGCAGGTAGGCGATGTTGGTGTCGTCGAGCACGGCGATCGCGGTGTCCAGGTGGTAGAACGACGGGTTCACGAGGCGGAGCGTCACGACCTCGCGGTCGAAGATCCGGGCCACCTCGGCGTGGCTCGTGCTGTCGCTGCGGAAGCCGGTGCCCGCGAGGATCGTGTCGCCCACGAGGAGGATGTCGCCCTCGCCCTCGTTGACCTGCTCCGGCACGCGCACGTCGAAGCCCGCCTCCCGGAACCAGTCCATGTACGCGGGGCCCTCGGGCTGGCGCTCGGGGTGCTGGAAGGCCGCGCCGTACGCGATGCCGTCGAGCGTGAAGCCGCCGTTGGCCGCGTAGACCATGTCGGGCAGGCCGGCGATCCCGTCGATGAGGTCGACCCGGAAGCCGAGGCCCACGTAGGTGTCGTAGAGCGTCTGCCACTGGCGCACGGCCAGCGACGTGTCGGTCGGGACGGCGGGATCCATCCACGGGTTGATCTTGTAGACCACGTCGAAGTGGTCGGGCCGGCACATGAGCACGCGCTTCGCGACGGCGGCGCGGCCGGTTGCGGTGTCCGCGGGCTGGGAGAGGGTGGAGGGCATGGTGCTCCTGCTTCGTGCGGCGCGCCCGAGGACGCGGTCGTGGAGGCGGACGATGTCCCAGAGCCCCGAGGGGACGCCTTCCCGACAGCCTGGCACGCGGATCACGCTCGTTCACCCGGTGGCCACGCGGATTCCGCGCGTGGGGGCCGGGTCCCACGCACGATCCCGCCATAGGGTCGGGACATGGACAACCTCGACCACCGGATCATCGACCTCCTCCGCCAGAACGGCCGCGCCGGCTACGGCGACATCGGCGGGACCGTCGGCCTCTCGGCCAGCGCGGTGAAGCGGCGGGTCGACCGGCTGGTGGCCGACGGCGTGATCCGCGGCTTCACGATCCAGGTCGACCCGGCCGTCGACGGGCTCAGCACCGAGGCCTACGTGGAGCTGTTCTGCCGCGGGACGGTCGCGCCCGACGAGCTGCGCCGGATCCTGCAGGGCGTGCCCGAGGTCGTCGACGCGGGCACCGTCACGGGCGACGCGGACGCCATCGTGCGGATCCGCTCCCGCGACATCCCGAGCCTCGAGGACGCCCTGGAGAAGGTGCGCCTCGCCCCGAACGTCGACCACACGCGGAGCGCGATCGTGCTGTCGCGGCTGGTGAACCGGACGCTGGAGTAGGGCTACGCGATCCTCACCGCTGAGAGCGCTACTGAACTCGGCGGTTTCCGGGTGGCGGATGTCGAAGGACTTCCTCGACGAGGACCATCCACAGGTCCCCTTTCCTCGATGCTGATGCCCCTCGATGCTGGACACTCGACGGCGACGACACTCCCGGCCGCCGTCGAGGCATCGGCGCCTGCGTCACGGGGGAGAGACGAGGAGACGGAGCGCCGTGGATCTTTCGGAGAGCATCGACAGGGCGACCATCGCTTTCTTGGCGATAGCCGTATTTGAAGGAGCCATCTGGGCAGGGTTCCTCGTGTGGGTCGGGACAGGTGCCTTCTCGTCGAGGAACGCCATCAACCGATGCGCATCCGAACGCATCAGCGCACTCAACGGTGGGAGGGACGTCTCCTTCGCCCAATCCGCCGTAAGCGAGGTGCGTCACAGCTTCTCCACGCTCTTCCGCCCTCTTGCTGGCTTGCGACGCGCAGACGCGAGCTGGGCCCGCGACGTCCAGAAGCACGCGCGCGGAGCCCTGACGGTAGAGGACATCGTGTCTCTGGAGGCGATGCTGACATCCGTCTCCGTCGGTGTCGGCATCAGTCGTGAGGCTGTCGGAGACACGCACCCGGATCGCACTTCCCCAGACAGGGAATCCCCGGCGCGCATATCCGCTGCTACATCGGGCTCACGGTCACAACTCCTCATGATCGAGGAGCGCGCTCGACAGGAGATCAACGGCGCTCAGAGCCTGGGCGACGTGCGACGCACACTCGCGGCGGCGCGATGGGGCCTTCTGCGTGTCGGCGTCAGCTCCCTGGCCGAGAGGGAGCATCGGGCCCGGTGGCAACGGCTGGGTGCCACCTGCGCTGACTACATCGGACGCGGCGCGGCGTTCAACCTCGTCGTGACGATGGTGATCGCACGACGCGTCGCGGAACTCGAGACGATCCTCAGCATCACGTCGCTGATCGGAGGAGCTGTCGGGGCGATCGCATTCGCGGCGATGCTGCTGGAGAGATCTCGACGTACCATCACGGCCGACTCTTCCGCTTTCCTATCACGATTGACGCGAAGACCGCTTCTGATGGCACTCGCGGCTCCCACATGGACCGCGTGCTTCATTGCTGGCGTATACGCCTTAAAGCAGTGGTTGCCGATCGTTCTACCCAGGTGAGGTTGGAGCCTCACGAGAACAGCGCCACCAGGATCACGACGTAGATGACGACGAAGAGCGCCGGGATGGCGTAGCGGAGCAGGTTGGTGAGGCCCTCGGCGGCGATGACCGTGCGGGCCGCGTGGGACTCCGCGCCGCGGTCGCGGAGGTCGCGCGCGATGGCGATGGCCTGCGAGTTGACGGAGAACTGCACGGCCGAGCCGAGGACGCCCGTCGCGAGGAGGATGAGCGCGGCGGCGAGGCGCGTGCCGAGGTCGGCGTCGGCGAGGCCGGTGCGCAGGAGCACGACCGTCGAGGTGAGCAGGAAGACCGGGGCGAGCTGGCTCGTGATCATCTGCTTGCGGGCGCGCGACCACATGGTGATCAGCTCGAGCTCGGACATGCGGCTACCTCCTGTCGGCGGCCGGGTGCCGCTCCCCCATCCTCCCCCGCGGGCGGCGGCCGCGGGCACCGGACCCCTGCATGTCGCGCCCGTCGGTCACCCGGGCATCGCTAGCCTCGGCGCATGGATCCCGCGCCCGGCTACCGCATCGACCCGGGATCCGCGGCCCCGCCCTTCGAGCAGCTCCGCGCGGAGATCGCGCGCCGGGCGGTCGAGGGCGAGCTTCCGGTCGGCGCGCGGCTGCCGACCGTGCGCGCGCTCGCGGAGCAGGCGGGCGTCGCCGTCAACACGGTGGCGCGGGCGTACAAGGAGCTCGAGGCCGACGGCGTGATCGAGACGCGCGGGCGGGCCGGGTCGTACGTCGCCGCGCAGGACGACGTGCCGCAGGCGCTGCGGGCGGCGGCCGTCGCGTACGCGCAGCTCGCCGGGCGCCTCGGCGTGGCCGACGGCGAGGCGCGCCGCCTGGTCGACGAGGCGCTCGCGGCCGGATGACGGATCCGCCGGGCACGGCGGCGACGCCGGGTTGCCGCGAGTCCACCTCCCGTTCACCCGGAGGCCGGACAGTACGCACGCCGCACGATCCGAACGGAGACCACATGCCCGAGTCCTCCCCGGAGGCGGCGACGCCGCACGACGACGCCGCGGCAGACCGCATGCAGCACGTGCTCGACCGGGCCGACGCCGTCACGCCGCCGCGCACGCTCGTCGACGTGCTCCGGGCCACGGTCGCCGCGCACCCCGACGCGTCCGCCATCGAGGACGGCGAGGGCGCGCTCAGCTACCGCGAGCTCATGGCGCGCGTCGTGCAGGTGGCCGCGTCGCTGCGGGAGGCCGGCGTCGCGAAGGGCGACCGGGTGGGGATCCGCATGCCGTCCGGATCCCGCGACCTCTACGTCACCGTGCTCGGCGTGCTCGCCGCGGGTGCCGCGTACGTGCCGGTGGACGCGGACGACCCCGACGAGCGCGCGCGACTCGTGTTCGGCGAGGCGCGGGTCGCGGGCGTCGTGACGGGGACGGGCGAGTACACGCCGCGGGCCGCGGATGCCGCCGAGACCGCCGCGGACGCCGCGACGGACGCAGCCACCGCCGCGCTCCGCATCCTCCCCGCCGCCGCCGCGCACGCCTCCACCTCCGCGCTGCCGCTCGTCGCACCGCCCGCGCCCGAGGACGACGCGTGGATCATCTTCACCTCGGGATCCACCGGCACCCCCAAGGGCGTCGCCGTCTCGCACCGCTCGGCCGCGGCCTTCGTCGACGCGGAAGCGCGCCTGTTCCTCCCGGAGGAGCCGATCGGCCCGGGCGACCGCGTGCTCGCCGGCCTCTCGGTCGCGTTCGACGCCAGCTGCGAGGAGATGTGGCTCGCCTGGCGGCACGGCGCGTGCCTCGTGCCGGCGCCGCGCAGCCTCGTCCGCAGCGGCATGGACCTCGGGCCCTGGCTCACCACGCACGGCGTGACAATCGTCTCGACCGTGCCGACGCTCGCGGCGCTCTGGCCCGCGGAGTCGCTCGAGAACGTCCGACTGCTGATCTTCGGCGGCGAGGCCTGCCCGCCCGAGCTCGGCCAGCGGCTCGCGACCGACGGGCGCGAGGTTTGGAACACCTACGGCCCCACCGAGGCGACCGTCGTCGCGTGCGCCGCGCCGCTCGGCGGCCCGGGTCCCGTGCGCATCGGCCTGCCGCTCGACGGCTGGACGCTCGCCGTCGTCGACGCCGAGGGCGCGCGCGTGCCCGAGGGCGGCGTGGGCGAGCTGATCATCGGCGGCGTCGGCCTGGCCCGCTACCTGGATCCCGCCAAGGACGCCGAGAAGTACGCCCCGTTCCCCGCCCTCGGCTGGGATCGCGCCTACCGCTCGGGCGACCTCGTGCGCTTCGAGGCGGCGGGCCTCGTCTTCCAGGGCCGCGCCGACGACCAGGTGAAGGTGGGGGGCCGGCGCATCGAGCTGGGCGAGATCGAGGCGGCGCTGCAGGACCTCGACGACGTGCAGGGCGCGGCCGTCGCGGTGCAGACCACCGGCGCGGGCAACCAGGTCCTCGTCGGCTACCTCGTGCCGCGGGATCCGGCCGCCTTCTCGCGCGAGGACGCCGTGCAGCGCCTCCGCGTCGCGCTGCCCGCCGCGCTGGTGCCGCTCATCGGCGTGGTCGACTCCCTGCCCACGCGGACCTCCGGCAAGGTCGACCGCGCCGCGCTGCCCTGGCCGCTGCCGGGAGCCGCGGGCGACGACGGCGCCGACCTCGACGCCGAGCTGCGCCCCCTCGCCGAGATGTGGTCGGCCGCGCTCGGCACGCCCATCGCGAGCGCCGACGCCAACTTCTTCGACCTGGGCGGCGGATCCCTGTCGGCGGCCCAGCTCGTGGCCCGGATCCGCACCATCGACCCCGAGTTCACGGTCGCCGACGTCTACGCTCACCCGCGGCTCGGCGCCATGCACGCGGCCATCGCCGGTCGCGCGCCGCGGGCGGAGCGCAGCGGCCCGCGCGTGGACGTGACGCCGACGCCCCGGCGCACGCAGTGGATCCAGACCCTGCTCGGCGCGCCCCTGCTCGCCCTGCAGAGCCTCCGCTGGCTCGCGCTCCTGCTCACGGCGAGCGCGCTGCTGCGCCCGCTCGGCGGCTTCGACGCGCTGCCCGACGTCTCGTGGTGGGTGCTCGTGCCCGGTCTCCTCCTGTTCGCGACGCCGTTCGGCCGCATGGCGATCTCCGCGGCCGCCGCGCGCCTGCTCCTCCGCGGCCTCGAGCCCGGCGACCACCCGCGCGGCGGCCGCTGGCACCTGCGGATCTGGCTGGCCGAGCAGATCGCGCAGCAGATCGGCGCGGTGGGGCTCGCGGGCGCGCCGTGGATCACGTACTACGCGCGGGCGCTAGGTGTACTCGGCCGTGACGTTGGTGACACTTCGGGGCGTGTGAAGAGGCCTCCTGGCTTGATGGAGCTGTTCAGTTCAACCATCGCCAGGAGGCCTCGATGTCCCAC